>JAJXWQ010000056.1 GCA_021781555.1 bacterium | reverse complement strand
TCCGTTTATATTTAGCGTGCCTGTATCTGTTATCCAAGCAACATCTGTAAAGGTACCTGCTGAATCTTGCTTGCAAAATGAAAGCTGCCAGCCCGTTCCATCTCCAATAAAAACCCGACCTCTTATGGGAGAACCATACCCCGACGCAAAAGCTATCCCATTAATTTCACTCGTGGTTGGTATTCCTGTATTGCCTGTTATATTTACGTATCCAGTCGAACCTAGACCCCCACTGAAACTGCTGCCTGTGGCTGCTGAAATTCCTGCGTTAGCTGTGAGCGCCCCCGAGAAGGTTCCTGTAGTCGCCGAAAGCGCCCCCGAGAAGGTTCCTGTAGTCGCCGTGAGGGCGCCCATTGAGACGGAATTTGTCCCGAAAGAAGCTGCGCCTCCCGGAGCAATCGAAAATTGCGGGATTGTGCTGCCAGAGCCGTTGTACTGGCTTACTGCGAAGCTAGTAACCGCAGATGGCATTCCCAATATCCATATCGGATTAGTGCTACTAGCCGCCCCCGCTGGATTTACGAAATATCCACTTGTGTTGCTATTCGTAGGCCGGGTAACGCCTATAGTAGCGTCGCCTGATGAGGGAGCAACATTTAGACCTATAAAAGTGCCCATCCCGTTGGGATTTATTATAGGTGTATTAGCGACATATAGAGCTCCGTTTATATTTAGCGTGCCTGTATCTGTTATCCAAGCAACATCTGTAAAGGTACCTGCTGAATCTTGCTTGCAAAATGAAAGCTGCCAGCCCGTTCCATCTCCAATAAAAACCCGACCTCTTATGGGAGAACCATACCCCGACGCAAAAGCTATCCCATTAATTACATTCGTGGTTGGTATTCCTGTATTGCCTGTTATATTTACGTATCCAGTCGAACCTAGACCCCCACTAGCTGTGAGCGCCCCCGAGAAGGTTCCTGTAGTCGCCGTGAGGGCGCCCATTGAGACGGGATTCGACTCGAAGCTCGCCGCTCCGTTGTTCGCGATCGAGAACTGCGTCGTGAAGGTGACCGCGCCTCCAGCCGTCCCGCTTGGGGCCGTCTGGAAGTTGATCGCGCCGGCCGCGCTGTCGAACATCAGCCGGGTGGCGTACTGGTTCTTGATGTAGTTGCCGCTCGAGGAGCTACCGCCGCCGCCGAAGTTCGCTCCGAGATAGCCAGAATTGATGTCCTGCGTGAATGCAAAGACCGGGCCATAGAGCGCTGCAAGAGTCGCGCCAGCGGTAATTCCCGAGCTAACCGCCAGCCCGGCGCTGCTGAGACTCGCCCACGAATTGACGCCGCCCGCAGGCCCGAGCCGGATTGCGTTCGCCGAATTCTCAACCCGGAAGATCACGTCGCCTTGCGCTGCGTCCGCGAGCATCTGACCGGCCGATCCTGCGATCCCCCATAGGCCATCGCCGCCGGTGCGACCGAGGTAGAGATAGGCGTTGGTGGTCGCGGAACCGCTCAGGAACTCGGCGACCTGGTTTGCTGCGGTGGCCGTCAGGCCTGCCGTCAGAGTCATTCCCGAGAAGGTCGGACTCGCGCTCGTTGCCACGCTCTGCGGGATGCTGATGACCCCGCCTGCCACGGAGATGTTGCTACCCACCTCCAGGGCGCCGAGCTGGGTCGCCGATCCCACCGGAAGATCGGCAGGCTGGAGGGCCCGGTAGCTCGCGGCTCCCGCACCGCCCGATGCCGGTCCGGCCCAAACCGCGTTCTGCCCCACGCCCGCCGCGTTGCTCTGCCCAGTGCCTCCGTAGGCCGTGCCCACAGGGGTCGCCTCCCAGGTGCCGGTCGTGACCGTCCCGAGCCCCGTCAGGGAGGAGTCGCCGGTCCAGGACCGGACCCAGGCCGTCGTCGCCACGTTCGTGCTGTTGTCGGCAGTCGCCGGCGTCGGCGCTGTCAGGCTCAAGGAGAAGGCTCCCGTCGTCGCGCTCATCCCCTGTAGGGAGGTCGCGCCGGCCGAGATGGTGAGCCCAGCCGAGCCCGAGATCAGGCCCGAGAAGGCCCCGGTCGTCGCCGACAGGCCCGCGTTGAAGGTGTTGAGCGCCGAGAAGACGTTCGCCGCGTTGAGCCTCGGCACGCCCCCGATCCAAACGCGCTCGTCGGTCACGTTCCCCGACACCAGGGTCGTCGCGGTGGCCGGCACGCGGACCTGGGCCAGCACCAGGTCGGTGGCCAGGAGGGGCGCGGGCGCCACGGGGCTGGCTGCCGGCGTGCCCGTCACGACCCCGAGGGTGAAGTAGTCGAGCTCGGTCTGCGCCAGGGTCTGGGAGGTCGTGTTCGTCCCGTCGTTGGTCAGCAGGGAGGTGAAGTCGGTCAGCAGGGTCGCGGCCCGCAGGTAGACCAGGTCGATCCGGTCGTAGGTCGCATCGGCCGCCGCCAGGGTCGCGGTCGGCGCCGTACCCTCGGCCGCTAGACCGTAGGCCGTCGCGGTGCTTGGAACCGTGGGCGGGATGTAGATCGGGAATCCCGCCCCGTCGACGCCGTCTCCGGTCGCCACCTGAATCCCGAGGCCGGTCCCGGTCACGCTGACGGCCAGGCCAGAGAAGACGAGCGGCGTGCCCGAGAACAAGACCGTGCGGAGCTCGGCCCGGTCGTTGCGGACCATGCCGGCAAACCGGTTGACCTCGCTCGACTGGAAGATCGAGTCGAGAGGCACGTTGATCGAGCCGTGGGCGGTCTGATTGGCCACGAGCGGGGGCTCCTATGGTGACGGCCCCGCCCAGGCGGGCGAGGCGGGGCGGGCGTCTTGTGCTACTGGAGGGAGGTGGGCACGACGGCGACGATCTGGACGCCCCGGGCCTTTACCCGGTTGACGTCGTTCACCGCGTTGTTGAGGTAGTTCTGCCAGGTCGCCTTCTCGGTCTGGGTCGGCGTCTGGCCGTTGAAGGGGTCTGCGAAGACGATGGTGATCTGGAGCTGGGGGACCGAGATGGCGTTCTGGTCGTAGAACGCCTGGTCCCAGAAGGTCTGCGCGTCGCCGAACTCGAGGAGCTTGTACGTGAATCCCCACTTGTCGAGGGCATAGCGAATCCCGTCCTCGTTGACCGCCCGCCCCTGCTTGATCTGCTGGAGCATCGTGGCGTACTGGCTGTCCGACTGGTCGGGGAGCCGCTGCTCGGCCAGGTCGATCCCCCACCGGTCGAGGCCGGTCGTGCTGGCCGTGGCCATCACCGTGTCGGCATCCATCGCGGCCACGTCGCCGTCGAGCTCGGTGAACGAGTCCTCGAGGGAGTCGTGCATCGCCAGGACATCGGATCCTGTGGTCAGGAGCCGCTGAATCCACCGCGGCAGATGGTCTTTGAGGGCCACGGCTTACAACCAGGTGATCGTGCCCATCACGGCCATCTGCTGGGCCGTCAGGGCGGTCGAGGCGGCCGGCAGGAAGGTCGCGTCGGTCACGTCCATCACGCCACGGCCGCGGAACGTCATGCAGATGTCCTTGATCCGGTTGATCCGCATCGTCCGGTCGGTGTTGCCCGCGCTGTTGAGGCCCTGCACATAGGCCGTGATGGCGGTCTGCAGGTCGGTCTGGAGCTGGGTGAGGGTCGTCCCTGTGACCCAGATCTGCAGGACTAGGCCGATCGAGAAGTTGAACGTCACGGTCGTCGCCGGCTGCACGTCGACCCAGATCCCCTTGGCTCGCGCCATCGGGATCGGCGGGTTGGCCGTGGAATCGCCGTTGATGTAGGTCTTGACGTTGTTCTGGAGGGTGGTCGACAAGGTGCCGTCGGCCGCGCAGCAGTAGAGGGTGACCGGGGGCGTGCCACCGCCGGCAAAGCTCTCGACGGTGTACGCGAAGGCCGCTCCCGCCGTCAGGGCGGCGGCCACCAGGGCGTCGTCCGTGGCCAGGGTCCTCGACCGGATGACGAGCTTGCCCCGCTGGCGATAGGCGCTGTCGGTCTCGTCGTCCGTGCCCGTCGTGAAGGCGGTCGCGACGACGGCCGTGTCGAGCAGCGTCGCCTGGGTGACCATCTGCAGCTCCTGGCCGATGGGCATGTTCGTGTCCGAGCCGCCCCGGCTCGCCACCATCGGGACCGTCCATGAGGTCTGCCCGGGGTTGATGGTCAAGGCGACCGTGTTGCTGTAGGTCGGCCGGTTCGAGGTCGGCTGCGACGGATCCGGGATGGGAGCCACGACGATGTCGCCGATCTGGAACGTCGTCGAGCTCGAGGGGGCAGTCTGCCTGGCCAGCGTGACGGTGCCATCGTTCGCCGGCTGGGCCAGCAGGCGCGGAACGTTCTCGTTGGTGCCCAGACGCCGGTCGAGCCGGGCCCCCTGGGCCGAGTCGATGTAGAAGTCGTTCTCGGTCTGCACGATGTCGGCTGAAATCTCCGCGCACCGTCGAGCGCAGCCCTCGACCCAGGCCGTGAGGGGATCCCACAGGCGGAAGATGATCGAGGCGATGCGGCTCTTGATCGAGTTTTGGAGCTTGGTGTTGTGGTAGGTCGAGTCCTTGACGACCGCCATGGGCTAGCCTCCCGTCGAGGCCGTGATGGCCATAGGGTTCCCGTTGACGTAAACCGCGATGTCGAGCGTGTTGTCGTCGCCCGGCGTGATGTCGATCTCGTCGATCGACGTGACGTTCGGGTGGGTGGTCAAGAGGTCGAGGATCTGCCCGCGCAAGAGGGTCGAGAGCTCGGCCGTCGTCGGCTCGCCAAGCTCGTCAGCCTCCTGGATGAGGTGGGTGAGATCCTGGGCGATCGACTCGGCGGCCGTGGCCTCGCGGAAGGTGCCAGAAGGCGAGACGGCGAAGTCGTCGAGCATGTAAAGGCTGTTCACGACAGGCTCCCGCTGGCGCTACCAGTACAAGGGCCGCCGGCCGTCCCGGGCGGCGCGATGATGGTCGAGACCGTCGTGACGTTGACGGTCGCCGACTTCACGTAGGTCTCGATGGCCGAGGCCAGGTTCTGGGCGGCCGTGGCGGCCGAGTTGCCGCCCGAGGTCTCAAGCAGGGTCTGAAGGGCGCTCAAGAGGCCGGCGTCGTCGAGAGGCATCCTAGACCCCCTTGAACTTGGTCGAGACGTCGCCGCTGGACCAGGGCGTCGTCGGCGGCGAGGTCGGACCCATCGGGTGAGGGTGGGTGTGGCTGTTGAACGTGTCCGTGATCCACTGCTGGAGCATCACGGGCTGAGCCCCAGACTTCCCACCGATGTAGATCATCCCGTCCGTGTCGAGCAGGAGCTGAGTGCCGTTGCTGTGCTCGAGGAGCACCGTGCCGGCCGCGAAGTCAGAAGGCGGCTGGTCGACCCCGTTGAACAGGCCGCCGACCGCGACGAAGTTGCCGCACTCGGGATCGGTCGCCAGCAGGAGGACCTCGGCGTTGAGCGCCGGCAGGTAGCCGGCCCGCCAGTTGCCCAGGACGATGCCGGGCCCCACGTACCGCACGAAGTCGATGATGTCGCCCTCGGGTTGGAGTTCGACCTTGACCGTGTGGGTCGCGGCGTCGATGTCGACGACCAGGCCGAACCGGACAGGATGGCGGCTCGCGTCGTGGAGGAGCCGCTTGATCTGGTCGGCGATCTCGCGCTGCTCGCTCATGCTGCGATGTCCACGCTGTTGTAGAGCTTGAGGTCCATGACGTGGTCGTCCTGCGTGATGATGTGATGGACTCGGCTCGGGTAGTACAACCGGTTGAGCCCGGCTGCCAGGCCCGTCAGGCGGAATCCATAGGCGACGTCGTTGACCCTCGGGTCGCCCGGCACGTTGGTCAGGTCCATCGTGAACAGGCCCCGCTCGGCCTCCTCGAGGATCCGGACGGCCATCGCCTTGGCCTGCAGGGGGGTGATGCCGGCGACGACCTTGGTGATGATGAACGAGCCGCTTCCCTGCACGTCCGAGGTGCGCTGCTTGGTCTTGGGGTTCCATCCAAGGACGCGCACCTTGACGTCGGAGTTGACGTGGCTCTTGTGCCAGTCGTAGGTGTTGAAGTCGCGGCCGAACTGCCAGTTGAAGAAGGCCTTGGGGTCCGGCTGCGGACCGAAGAACGGCCGGCGGCGCCAGACCCGGAAGACGAAATGCTCGAGCTCGGCCAGGTCGAAGAAGACGTCGTGCCAAGAGAGGCTCTTGGTGATGCGATGATAGTTGCGCCGCACGAACTCGCCGATCTGGTCGTTCGTGCTGGTGATGTCGAGCTGAGCCTGGGTGAACCCGTCGGCGAGGCACCGCTGAGTCACGATCTCGGATGCTGTCAGGTTCATCGGGAGGGGCGCCGTGACCTTGTCGAGAACGAACTTCTCGGAAAGATCCTTGCCCGACAGGCGGATGACGCGCTGTGGCGGATCGTCGGGCTGATCTCCGTCGGTCCCGTTGCCTCCAGACCGCGTGTCGAGGCCGATGAAGAACTCTTCGTTGTCGCGCCGGATGACGACCTCGGGGGGCGAGTCGGTGAGCAGCGTCTCGATGCTGACCGCGCCCTCGGGGAGCTCGACGCAGAACTGGCCCGGGATGTGGAACTGTTCGAACGTGACCTCGATCCGGTTCCACCTGACCGAGGTGCCGTTGACGCGCACGTCCCACGTGCTCGAGTTGGTCCTCGGGTCGACCGCCGGGTCGACGACGCTAGCCATTGGGGATTACCACCGTGATCCCGACGGTGAGCGTCGTATCGTTGATCCCCGGGTTGACAGATAGGAAGGTCGCGACCAAGACTCCCCAGAGGTCGCAGATGCCCTGGATCGTGTCTCCCTCGGCTACGACGTAGGTGAGAGGCTGCGGGGCCAGTGTCTGCACGATAAGCGAGAGACCGACGCTCGAGTCGTCGAGCAGGGAGAGGCCCGTCTCCCCCCAGCCGATCGCCAGATAGTCGTCCGTCCCCTGCAGGATCGGCGTTCCCGGGTCCAGGATGTTGTTGTTGAGGGCATCGACGGCCGACGGAATGAGGGCGATCGCCGAGTTGGCCAGGTCGGCGAACGAGCTCACGATCTCGTAGGGGATCGAGGTGATGTCGTAGTACGTCGAGATGGCGTCGTTGATCTGCGAGACGACGTCCTGGGCGCTCGAGATGAAGCCATAGACCGACGATAGGTCGGTCGAGATCACGCCCTCGATGTTCGAGAGCATGTCCCCGAGCCCAAGGAATCCCGTAACGGCCTGGGTGCCGACCGCATTCGTCACCTGGCCCATGGCATCGGTGAGCGCGGCCGTCCGCTGGACCGGAGTCTGCACGAGCGCACCGGGCGTCGCATCCTTGTTCGCCAGATCCTTGATCGGCTGGTAGGTCAGCGTTCCGGTAACGACCTTCTGGGCATAGGTGGCCTCGAACTCGTCGAGATAACCGGTGAAGTTGAACGCGCCTGCCCAGGTGAACGGGATTTCCTGCGACTGCATCGCCATACGCTTGAAAAACCGCATGTTGTCGAGCGCATCCGGCCCATTCATCTTGAAATCGAGCGTTATAGGCCTCGGGATGACTCGACCTTGCTGGACAATGGGATCCCCGTTGCGGAAGAAAAAATACCGGCGCCAGGACTTGACGGCCTCCTTGAACTGCTCGGGGGCAGCCGAGGTGAGCTTGACGCCTCCAAGGATGAAGGAATCGAGGACGTCCGGGGTTCCGAGCGGCATCTATCGGTCCTGCCAGGGCGTCGACCGCGTGGGCCGGTTGGTCTTGAGCAGATCCTCGACGTGATCTTGGATCATCCGGCCACCGCGCGCCCCCGCCTCCTTGGCGATGGCATGGGCCTGGTCGGGATGGACGTGGCCGTTGACAGTGAGGGCGACCGGGACGGTGATCGAGTGATGCGTCGGAACGCCACGAGCCACGCCAGGGCGCGGCGACGACGCGGCCCGATTGAGGGCTGCTCGAGCGGCGGCCGTCGGCTTCTCGGGCTTCGGGGCGCCGGACTTGTCCCACTTGGCGGCCCAAGATGCAAATCCTTGGCTGCCCTTCATGGTCCAAGCCTGGAAGCCCTGAGCGGCGCCTCCGACCGCCCCGATAGCAGCAGGGATCCAGGGAAAATTCTTGTTAATCATGGCCCCAATGCCTCCGAAGACACGCTCAAGGCCGCCGTGGAGGACGTGGAGGAGGCCGACGGCGACGTTCCGAGCGCCGAGGAAGTTGGTCTTAAGGAGTAGCGCTCCGCCTGCGACCGCGGCGACTGCGATCGTCACGGGTCCGCCGAGGAACGCCGCGATGCCCTCGATTCCGGTCAGGATTCCGGCAACCGCACCTTCCATCGGGGTGAAAGCAACCTCAGCTGCCTCCGCGATGCCTCCGACGGCCTCCTCCGTGGCGGCCGCTCCACCAGCGACACCCTCCATGGCAACGCCACCGGCGGCGAGCGCTCCGGTCGCCTCGGCTCCCCCCGTGGCGACTCCCTGCAGGGACTCGCCGACGGCAGTCCCGCCGAACTTGGCGAACCTCAGACCCTCCAGGGCGGTCTCGATGCCCTTGAGGGTCTTGACGGCGGTCCACGCGTTCTTGATGACCCAGGCAATCCCACCCAGGCCCAGGGCCAAGGATCCGAGTCCTGCCGCCAGCGCCCCAAGCTTGGCGAAGATGGGATGCCGCGACATGACCCCGTTGAGTACCCCGAGGGCCCCCGCCAGGGCGCTGGTCCATCGGGTGACAGTCGGCAGGACGGCAAGACCGAGGTTCTGCCTGAGGGTCGACATCGCGGCGTCATAGTCCCGCTCGGCCCGGAGGTAGGTCTTGCGCTGGGCGATGTCCGAGGCGTTGATGCCCCGAGCGCCCGCGACGCCCCGATAATCCTTGTGGATGCGCTGGTCCTGGTTGACGATCGTCGAGACGAGCGAAGCCGCCGTGCGGTCCGAGAGGATCGAGCTGATGATCTGGTCGGTCCGCGCCGTCGCCTCCGTCGGAGATAGGCCCTTGGTCCGGTTCTTGATGACGGGCATCAAGTAGTGCTCGACCCACTTCACCGGGTCCGACCGGAGCATGTCCGACCCGGTGACCGCCCCTGGCTTGATGTGGCGCACCATGCCGATCCTGTTGAGCGTGACCGAACCGCGCTTGAGCAGTCCCATGTGCAGCATCTCGGTGGCGCTCTGCGTGTTCATCCTGACGTTCGCCAGGTTCTGCATGAGGCTCATGAGTTGCCGGCCGGTCTGCGATCCATTGGCCTCCTGCATGACCGGGACCAGGTGGAGCAGGCCTTCAGGGGTCAGGCTGTACTTGGCCGACTGTGACCGCCTCAGGAACTGGAGCACCTCGCTCGGCTTGATCTTGCCGCCCAGCCCGCCAAGGATCTTGTGCTCGAGCTCGAGGCTGCCAAGGAACGCCTGCTTCCGCTCGGCATCGGTCATGCCCTTCTTGTTCTTGGTCATGAACTCGGAGCCCTTCATGGCGCTGTAGAACTGGCTGCTGGAGAGCCCATAGGCCGTCTGGTTAACGACGGCGAACTGCGCCATGCGCTTGAGGACCGCCGGATCGAGGGCCTCGGCCGAAATCTTGCCGTTCTTGTTCTTGCCGAACGTCAAGATGGCGTCCTTGACCAGGTCGATCGCCTCGGCCTTGTCGACCCCGGGGACGGCCGACTGCATCCTCGTGGCCGCCCGCAGGGCGAGCCGGGTCTGGCCGGCGCCGAGGTTCATCTGTGCCAGGCCCGCCTGCTCGTGGAGGAGCCGCTGGACGTCGTTGCTCTTGGGCAGCGCGGCCATCGCCTTCAGGCCGCCGAACCCAGCGCGGGCCATTCCCATGCCGAACGCGATCCGATTACCGGGACCCGGCATACCGGACAGGCCACGCTCGGCAAGAGTCTTGAGGATCTCCTGGTCGGCGGTCAGCTCTCGCCTGGAGGCCTGTGCGACCTTGGCCTCAGCCTTGGCTCTCTGCTGCGAGAGGCGGATCATCCGCATCTGCTCGGAAACGTGGGCGCGGTAACTGCGGAGCTGTTCGGCGTTCTGTTGTTGCTGCCAGCGGCGCTGCGTCCGATGGTATCGGTACAGGAACGATTGCTTGCGGCGCTGCTGGGTCTCCTCCTCGCGCTGCATCTTGCGCTGGAAGTCGAACTTCTGGCGCTCGAGCTTGATAGCCGCCGACTCCGTGCGGACCCCGGCCAGGTCGACCTTGGCCTTCTCCTTGGCCAATTGGAGGTTCTGGCGCCCGAGGTGCCCAGCCGAGCGCATCCCGGCCGTGACCCGAGACACGAGCGCTGCCTGGTGAGTGAAGCTCCGCAGCGTCCCCTTATCGAATGAAGAAAAGGCCGCGTTGAGGCCCGTGATCTTGCGCTGGAGCTGAGTCGCGAGCTTGTCCCAGTTGCGCAGCGATCGGGTGACGCCCTTGTCGAGGGCGACGAACTCGAGGCCTACCCGCTCGATTTCACCGGACATGGCCGAGCCCCGTCCTGGCCATCACGCCGATGAGGGCCGCCTTCCTAAACCGATCGGCGTGGGCGGCCACGGTCCCGAACACGGGGCGAGCCGGGACGCGGCCGTCGGTTGAACCATGCTCCTGGACGCCCATCACCATCGCCGCGTCGACCTCTTGCCCGTCGGGCCCCTCGATCATCGTTCCGGGCTCGACGCCCACGAACACGCTATTGCCCTCGACCTTGTGCGTCACCGTGTCCCGGAGGCCACCTGACCGGAAGAGCGGATCATCCGGGGTGAACCCGAGGCGCATGCGCTCGGCTTGCGTCGAGGCCGCCAGCTCTCGCCAGCCATCCTGATAGGTACCGAACAGGCTCTTGGCGTCGGCCTCGATCGCCTTTCCCTGATCCTCGAGCTCGGCGGCGATCGCCTCAGGCATCCGGCTCGCAGCATGGCGAAAAGAGGAGGCGAGCTGTCGTAGAGATTTCACAGCAGGCCTCCTCTCCGTTCGAGTACGTTGTGCGCCGCCTCGAGGCGCGCCCGGTAGAACCTGAGGTCGAGCTTGCGGATTTCCGCCTCCGTGAGGCCGAAGGCCATGTGGATTTCCGCGATCTCCTCGTAGACGGCTACGAGGTTGCGATCTCGACCTCCTCGGGGTTTGGGTCCAGGTCGAAGGTCTCGTTGATGGTCTTGACCAGACTCCTCCACTCGCCCTCGGTGAAGGACCTGCGGAAGGCCACGAGCATGTCTCGCGCCTTGACCGCGTTTCCGGAAATCTCCTCGATCGTCTTGCCGTCGACCGTCTTGACCGCGACCATCACGGAGGAGATGTTCAGAAGGAGAGTCTCGGCATAGCTCGGCTCGGCCGGAATGTCAGCGAGCTCGGCCGACCGGATCGCCTGCTCGGGGCCGTACTCGTCGACGAGCTCGACGACCTTTCCGCTGCGCTTGAATGTGATCTTCAAGGCCTAGCCCTCCTTCTTGGCCGAGGCCTTGGGGGCCGGTCGGGAGTGCTGCCGCGCAGCGAGGTCGACCACCGCATCCGGGTTCACCGGAGCGGGCCTCTGCGGGGCCAGCGAGGGGTCCATCTCGATGAGGAGGGCTGCCTGGCCGTCGAGACGAAGCAAATCGTTCCTGACGGCCTCCAGGTGGCGGAGCGTCGCTTGCTCCTCTTGCTGCAGGCGCGCTGCCTGCTGCTGGATCTGTTTGAACTTCTCCTTGGGTTCCATGGTCCTTGGTCCTTTCGTGGTGCGGGGGTACGATCCGAGGTGTGAAGGCCTCGGATTTCTTGTTGAAAACTCCGCGCTGGAAGCGGAGGTTTCGGGCCGCTTGCTGGCTCGTGGCCGTCTTGTCGCTCTTAGGGGCTTTCCTGGGTGGCCCGATCGGGATCCTGGTAGTAGCCAACGCGCTGGTTCTGTTCGTCCTTGGCCCCTGCTGGCCCGTGATGCTCCTCCTCGAGAACCTCGAACTCGCCGGCTTTATCCGTAGGCGCCCCGATCGCCCGTCTTGGCGCGCCAGGCGAGCCGAGGCAAGGCGGATAGACGCCCTCAAGGAGGAGGGCTCTTGCATGGCGCCGGGCTGCGGAGGGCCGGCTGTCGTCCACAGCCCGGACGGCCCCTGGCGCTGGTGCAAGGAGCATGCGGGGCCGAACGACGTCTTGATCCTCGGCCCCTTCGCAGACCTCTCCGACCTGCCTATCCGAGCTGGCCAATGAGGGCGAATCCCTCGCTCTGCTTGTCGAAGTTCTTGCCCGAGTTGAACGGATCGATCTCGGTCAGGCTGGCATCGGCGACCTTGACCGACTGCACGGTCTTGGTGTTCAGGTCCCGATAGTTGATGACGGCCGTGTAGACGTCGAACGCGAACCCGGTGGACACGTTGCGCTTGACCTGGGCAAGGATCTCCTGCAGGAACTGATTGCCCTTGCGGACGCCCTTGATGGTGGCCTGCACGCCGTCGACGTGGGTATCGCGCTGGGTATGGCCGACGGACAGAGGCTCGGATTCGATGACCTTGAGCTCGGGCTTGATCTCGATCTCCTCGGCCTCGATGATGTCGAGCGGAATGCCGCCGCGGTACAGCCGCACGCTGACGTCGGCCCCGCGAAGGGTTTGGTTCTTGGCGAGAATGCCCATGGGGTCTCCTCCTGATAGGTGGGGGCGCGGTCAGGCCCACAGGGGCCGGTGTCAGGGTCGGGCTACGAACCCGTGATGAGGTTCACGCCGGCCGGCACGACGGCGAGCGCGGTGCGGCCGACGGTGGCGTTCAGGAGGATCTGATTCGCCTTGCCGGTCTGGCGAACGACGACCGACACCTGAGCCTTGTTCTCGCTGGCCAGGGTCGAGTCGTACTGCGCGTCGACGTAGGCCTCGGTGATGGCCTCCTTGGGCTGCTGGCGCAGCAGGCTCTCGAGGGCCTCCCGGATGTCGTCGAAGAAGTCAGACTGCCCGGTGGTCGGGTCGACGACCTGGGGCTCGGCGATGAGCGGCTGCACGGTGGCATCGGCGCTCTTGGCGATGAACACCGGGATCCGGAAATCCTCGATCTGGTTGATCGAGGCGTCCGATGCGGTGTTGCATCCCTTCCGGCAGACGGATCCGGCCGTGATCGGGATGATGCCCGCCTCGGCTAGGAGTTCCGCGTCTGCATCCGACAAGGGCGTGACCGGCCCGAGATAGCCGTTGAGCGTGCACTGGGACAGGTTGACCCAATAGGGCCCGTTGCAGAGTGCGCCCGCCACCGATCCGGCCGGGAGGATCTGCTCGGTGACTCCCGAGACCGGGTTGAGCCAGTTCTGGTAGCCGTACAGGTAGACGACGCCCCAGTCGTCGAAGGTCTGCTCGGCGATCGCCGCGGTCGTGGTGATCGTTGCGTTCTCGGGGCCGATGATCGCCTGGGCCCAGACCTGGTCGGCGATCGCCTTCATGGCAGTCTGGATCGCGGCGCTCATCGATCCCGAAATCAAGAAGTTGACCCCCGAAATGGTCGCCGCGAGCTGGAACCCCGTCGGGTTCACGCCGGCCGTCCCGACGTAGTCAGTGTCCTGCGTGCTGAGGCCAGAGTTCCCTCCCTGCAGGTAGGCGGTGCCGGGCGTGGGCATCAAGGTCGAGGCCCCGGCCGTCCAGGTAACGAACTGCGAGATCCCGTTGACAGCGGCGGCGGCGCTGGCCGGCGTGAGGTTCTTGTAGACCTCGTTGGGCTGCGTGTTGAACGGAACGACCGTCAGGTGGAAGCTCGAGACCGCGCCGTTCGTGCTCGGCGGAGCGGCTCCCGCGCCCAGGGCAGCGATCGTATAGGTGGCGCCGGTGACGGCTCCGCCCGTGTTGACGAGCTCCCAGCTCGTGCCACCGTTCGTACTGGTGTAGACGTTCCAGCCCGTCTGGTAGGTTGCCAGCGCCGGCAAGGGAACGGTGATCGACCCGCTCGGGCCGGTGACGGCGACTGAATTCGACGTCGCGCCGATGGTCGTCTCGCCGCGATTGTTGACGGCCGTCAGGGCCACGACCACCGCCGCCTCGGTCGGAATGGTGCCGCCCGTCGTCTCGGCCGTGACGGCAGGAGCCGCCGGAACTGCCAGACGGTTGTCGCCGTCGGCGATGATCCGCTGGATCCCGTTGCCCGAGGCACCGGGATAGAGACCCGTCACGGTGCCGACCGTGGCCGCCAGGTTGTCGAGCACGGTGCTCGTGGCCGCAGCATTCCCGGTTCCGGCGATACGGATGACCCGCAGATCGCTGCCGCCGCCCGAGATTCGGCGCTTCTTGCCGCCCGTGAAGTAGCCCCAGGCCTGAGCATAGCCGGTCGTCTCGTTGCCACCGCTCTGAGCGTAGTTTCCGAACTGCGCCACGTAGTCGTTGAGCGACGCGACCGCCGTCGGCACGTTGACCGGGCCCCAGTCGGCTGTCGCCACAAGGGCGCAGGTGCCGGTCGCGATGTTGGTCGCGGCCACGAGGCCCGCCGGCAGGAGGCGGGTCAGGACAGCATCGAGGGCGATGCCGGTGATGGAATTGACAAGCATCCGGGTGCCTCCTTATGTCAGCGGGTAAAGCCGGGTGATGAGGATCGCGTTGTCGCTCTCGCGCTGGACCTCGAGCGTGATCGCATTGGCCGAGAAGGTCGGGACGCCCGTGCCGGCGTCGAGGAGCCGCCAGGGGTCGAAGCGCACGGTGAACTCGTGCAGGAAGATGCTGGCCTTGGGGTCGTAGGCCTCCCTGGCGCTCACGTACCAGAGCTCCGCCAGGGTCTGGCCGGGTGCCGTCCCGAGCATCACGGTTCGGGTATTCACCAGGAACCGCTCGACCGCGTTGCGCTGGTCTCGGATCCTCTGGTAGGCCGTGACATCCTTGGGGCCCTGGCCGAGACTGTCGCGGAGCTGCAGCCGAAAGGTCGATCGCATCCTCGAGATGACCGGGATCACGACGTTCGGCGCCGCTCCGGGCGTCTGATCCGGGTTCGGAAGGACAACCGTCTCCCAGTAGGGCTTGGCCTGGAGGTTTTGGGTCTCGAGCTCAACGAAAGCGAGGCTCGGAAAGCTCTCGGAGAGGTCGTCGATCGTCTCGGGATAGATATTGAGGGTCGGAATCGAGGCCTTGAGCGCCTGGTAGAGCGCATTTTTGAGCAAATCGAGGCTCATGCGCTAGCTCCCCGCCGATTCCGGGCGCTGAATGAGGCTCATGACCTAGCTCCTGGGCTGTGAAACGCGCTGGAGGAGCATCTCGTAGGTCGCGGGGCCCACCTCGCGCACCGATCCGGTCAAAATCTGGTACAGATCGCCCGAATTGGGGTCGTCGATCCGGAATCCGGCTGCGGCTTGGAGCCTGGACAGGGGCCAGTCGGTCCGAGAGATGTGCTCGACCGTCGCATCTCCAAGAACTTCAACCGCTCCGCCTTGCACCGGAACCGAGCGACCGCCGATCCGGACATATGGAGCGGGCGTGATCTGCGTGACGGTCGGGTTTCCCGAGTAGGTCGGCAGGCCCGTCGTCGCGTCCTGCGTCATCGCCGGCTCCTCTACGATGTAGATCGTGTGGAGCTGGTTCCCGGCCCGGGTCTGGCGCGCCAGGTAGGCCTCGGCCTTGGCCCGGAGGGTATCGGCCTTGCTCATGGCCTATCGCTTCCAGCGCGCGATCGGCCGGAGGATCTCGACCAGGGGGTCGTCCTTGTAGAAGGTGAGCGTCCCGAGGTCTGCAACCTTCTGGCGGGCGGCCATCAGGGAGTCTGGATCGTCGCGCTGCAGCAGCAGGAACGCCATCAGGCGACAGCAGACGTCCTGGAACGTCGCGGGAGGAGGGTCGGTCCGTCCCGCGGTGAACGAGACCTGCATCTCGTCGGGGTAGAGCTTGAGGGCCGAGTTGTACATGGCCGCCCGGCCCAGGGGAACCGGATTGACCCACCGCTGCGGGCTGTAGACGATCGGGAAGGCCAGGACGATCTGCCCGTCGGACGTCCACTCGAGCATCGAGAGGTCGATGGCCGGGCCGTAGTACTGCGCGTTGGCATTGACCTGGACCGCAGTAACCGATTGGACCGGTACGAGCTCGGCGTCGGCCTCTTTGAGCTTGCCCTGGCCGTCGCGGCTTATCGGGATGAGCTCGGTGAACGACTGGACGCCCCAGGCATAGCCGATGTACGTCTCGATCAGCCCGCTGGCCTCGGCAATGAGGTCGTCCATCGACGACGGAGGGCCGTCGGTGGTAGAGGGCACGACGATGCCCGCCCAGCGCCCCAGACGCGCCTGGGCGAAGGCATCGGTCGTGTAGAGGGCCATCGGTCGGCCTTAGAGCCAGTTCCGGCCGATGTGCTTGATGTCGGACTGGACGATGCTGGCCGCACCGTTGGCGACGTCGACCGTCCCTAGCAGGACGGTGCCAGCCGCCAGGGCAGGGGCGACCTGGGATCCGGTCGTCGCGGCCGCGCCGGCGACCGCGCTGACGGTTCCCGTGTCGTCCGAGACGATGTTGTACCGGATCGACTCACCGGCCGTGCCGGGAGCCGCAGTCGCGAGGTTGGTCGCTCCGACGCTCTCGAAATCGACACCGCCGAGCGTGCCGACGAAGGGCTGGACGTTGACGTTGACCGCCGCGCCAGGGGTGATGAGACCACCATGGACGATGTCGTCCATGAGGGACTCGTTGAGCTCTGAGAAGTCTTGCCGTTCCTGAACGACCTTAGGCATTGCCAGGTCCCTTTCCGGCCAGAGGGCCGATCAGCGGGTGGGTGACGGGTCGGCGGGGCCTACTTCTTGCCAGGGTCCTTGTCCTTGCCCTGCTCGCCGGCGGGAGCGCCCTCGCCGCTCGGAGCCGGGGTCTTGGCGGCCGGTGCCGCATCCGGATCCTCGGAGCCAGCCGCCAGGGTGATGCCCTGCTTCGTGCCGAGCTCCTTGAGGACCTTGGCGAGCTCGCGATCCTCGGTGACGAACACGCCATGCGTCGGCACGACACCGGTCTTGGGGTTGCGCTCTGGCGTGGGATCGAACTCGGCGATGACGTCGCCGCCAAGGGTGACCTTGTGGTCGTGGAACTTGGAGTTGAAGATGAACACCTGATTCTCCTCGAGTAGGGCCGCTCAGGCCCAGGTGGGTGCCGTGAGAGGGCCTTGGCCTACAGGATGTTGGTGACCTGGCCGCGGCTGTTGAGGACGCGGTCCTCGAGGGTGAGCAGGTCGAACACGACCTTGGGCTCGGACAAGCCGGTCTGCGCCAGGGCGATGACCCAAGGGCCCGCGACGTCGCCGATCGTGAAGCCGTTGGGCCGCACGTACTCGGGTGCGAACACGCCGAGCGTCCCTGCGGTCGCCTGGGTGTCCAGGTAGACTGGGATCGGCCCCACCAGAGGCGAGTAGTAGACCGTCGCGACCCGAGCCTTGGGCTTGGTCGACAGGCCGAAGTCCGCCACGCGGCTCCCGGGGAACTGCTTGGCGAGCTGGGCGTTGATGACGCCGACCGCACTCGTTGAAGCGGTCGTGATGACCAGCTCGTGGACGCCGATCGCCGTGATGATGTCGGCGATGACCGTGTCGAGGTCCGACAGGTTCAGGGCCGCGGCGCCACCGCCAGGAGTGACGACGTTGTTGACCGATCGCGTCCAGAAGCCGCCCATCGAGAAGATCGGCCCGTTGGGATTCTCGGTTCCCGACAGGAGCGAGAGGTTGGACGCCCTCTTGAGCTTGACCAGGCCGTCAGAGACCTGGCGGTCCAGTTCGTCCATGAACCCGCGCTTCTTGATCATCTCGTTCGAGACGATGCCGACGTTCACGAGCTTGCCGATCGCCGACAGGGTGTTCGTCCGCCGGTACTGCGCGCCGTCATCCTCGGCCGGCGTGCCGTTCGGATCGAACGTCATCGACGCCAAGGTGTTCGGGCCGAAGTCGTCCTCTCGCCAGCCGTGGGTGAAGTCCGTCACGGTGTTGAGGCGCCGATCCTCGATCAGGTTGTAGAACACCGTATCGGTGTTGTACAACTTGCTCACCTCGGTCGACAACGACACGAGACGAACCGCCCCGATGTCGCCGATACCGACCGCCTGGGTGATGATGCCCCGGAGGTACTGGGCGGAACGGATCCCGTTCGCGCCCATGAGTTGCAGGGTCTCGATGGCCTCGCGGGCGCTGAAGTAGCGCGCCCGGCTCTCGGCCGCGTTGAGCACATGCTCGCCGATTCCGGAGATCGGCTGGACAGGCCCGGCGGCGGCGGCGAGTTGGGCGTCGGCCGGGCTGTCGCCCTGGAAGGCCGCGGTGAAGGTGCGCACGATCTTTCCTCCTTGCGCTCGGCCGAGATGGCCGGGGAGGGCCCGCCGCGATGCAGCGGGCCCGGTGGGTGGTCTCTCGGCCTACTCGGCCAGCAGGGCGCCCGCGATCCGGCCGCCGATGGTGTTGGGGTTGGGGGTGTCGCCCTGGGTCCTGGCCTGACCCGGGGCAGCGAATCCGGCGACCAGGGGGCCCTGGCCAACCGGCGCGAGCTTGCTACCGACCGACTGCTTGAGGGCGTCGAGATCGGCCTGCAGGGGCTTGACGGCAGCCTGCACGGCGGCCGTGATCTGCGCCGAGAAGTCGACCGACCCGACAGCCTGCGCGGCCTGGTGGGCATGGCCCTTGCCGGCGCCCTGCTCGTCGCCGTCGCCATCCTCGGCGTCCTGGTGGCAGTAGCAGTCCTTGGTTGCGCAGTCGCCGCTCACGCAGCAGCAGTTCGCATCCTTCTTGCCGGCCGAGTGGCAGCAGCACTCGGGAGTGCTGCCCTGCACCTGGAGCGTCCCGGCGAGCCGGGCCATCAGGGGGGCGACGATGGCCTGGTCTTCACCGGCCAATGCCTCCTGCAGGCGGGTGGGGTTCTGGAGGAGGCCGAGAAGCTCCTTGCTGGTCATCGCTTGCTCCTTTCGCGCGATCAACGACCGCCGGAGCTCCGCGCCCTCGGCGTCAAACTGTGCCATTCCGACCATCTGGCCGGTCGATCCGACCTCGGGCGCGCTGGTCGTGCGCTGAGCCCCGGCACGCGGCGCCGCCGGCACCGCGACCCACGAATTCTCCGCGCCCTTCAGGCCGTCGTGCGCCGGGATCAGCCCCAAGCAGAGCTTCCCGTCGTACTCCTGGCCCGGGATGTGCGAGCAGGCGTCCTCCGAACCGATGTAGGAGGCCCACCAGTCGTAGATCGCCCCGCCGCAGATGGAGCACTCGACCTCCAGCCAGTCGAGGAAGAAGCCGACCGAGGTCTCCTTGAGGATGCCGCCCTCGACGTTCGCCCGGAATGCCGCATTGTCAGGCGTGCGCAGGGCGTAAGCCTTGATCCAGAGGTAGGTGTAGGGCTCACCCTCGACCTCGCTCTTCTCCCCGGCGTCACGGCTCACGCCAGCATCAAAGATCCGGCAGTTCTGGACCGTCGCCGACCAGAAGTGGTCTTCGAGGCCGGGCCGTCCTACGAAAGTCGGGGCAAGTTGCTCGAGGGCTGGGATGAGCAGACGCTCCTGGTGTTCGGTCGGCTGGTTATCGCACGCCAGGATGGGCACGACCCAGACCTCGTCGGCCGTATGGTCGCGGAGGGTCTGCCGGTTGATGAGCTCGAGCTCGGCCGCCGTCGGGGTGAACGGATCGGCTCCGGCGGATGGACCGCGCCCACCTCCGGACATGAGGACTCGGCCCCTGGTGAGGGCTTGCCGGCGGCCGGAGGTCGCCTCCAGGGAAGGGCGCGAGATGGTCATGGCGGTCTCCGCTATGCGAGGGGGGAGGCGGGGAGCTCGGCGTCTGGGTCCTTGACCTCGCCGGTCGCTGTGATCTGCACGATCTCGTCGCCGCCCTTGGCCAGGCGGGGGAAGTGAACGACGTCGCGGATCTCGTTCTTGCTGAACGCGCCGGCCTTGGCCAGGTTGAGCGCCGCCTGCGTCGCCTGGAGCGTTATCTTGCGAGTCCTGGGCCGGGGTCCTGTCTTCAGCCCGATGATGCCCAGGTGCGGCACCAGGAACTTGCTGGCGAACTGGGAGTCGATGAGCCGCTCATACGAGCCCACGCAGGCGTCGAGCTGGTCTTGGGCTGTCTCAGACAAGCTCCCGCCGAGCGGCCCCTTGTCGCCGAACCCCAGGGCGTCGGCCGGGAAGCCGTACACGCTGCAGACCATCTTGGCGTTGAACTTGCGGCCGTCGAGGAAAGACGAGTCGGCCTGGACCTGGCCGTTGCCATGGATCCCCCACTTGCCGCGCAGGAGCAGCGGGAGGTGGGCGCCGATCGGGTTCTGGAACCGGCGCTCGATGTAGCTCGTCATCTGCGCCCAGAGGTTCGAGGCCTTGCGCTCGTCGGCGTCCGTCCATTCACCCGTCTTGGGGTTGCGCAGGTCCGACTGGTCCCAAGTGAGGATCGCGCCTGCCTGAGTGCCGTTCCCGAAGTAGGAGCGGTTGAAGTTCGCCATCGCCTCGTCGGCTTCCATATCGATGGCGACGGCCGTGAGCTTGGGTAGGCCGATCAGGTCCGTGACCGGGTTCGGGCCCTTGATATGCAGGATCTCGTCGGGAGTGAAGATCCGGAAATTCTGGCCGACCGTCTGGCGCCACGCGATGACGCCCGTCCTCGAGTCGCCGATCGGCTTCATCGTCTGCGGCGGGATCCGCAGCAGGTTCGTCACCTGGCCGAGACCGTTGCGCTGGATGTACGAGAAGTGGTTCTCGCAGATGCCCAGGTCGAGAGCCGCCGCGTGCCTCCAGGTGTCGAAGGCGATCGCCCCGAGCCACGCCTGCAGGTCGGCGAACATCGGGTGCGTGCCGTTCGTCGTGGTCTCGTCGACCACCTGATAGCCGCAGGACAGGATCTCGCCTGCGATCTTGTCGCAGACCGACCGGACGCACCAGATTTGCTGGTAGTAGTCGAAGAACGCCGCGATCGGGTTCTCGTACCGGCTCCACGGGTTCCAGTCGCCGAAGCCGCCATAGCCGTCGATGCCGCTGTCGAGAGGCTTGTCGGCAGGCTGCGCAGTCGTCGGCGCGGCCATCGGTGGCCGGCCTTGGACCTGGATCGTGCCGGCAAGCTCTGCCACGGCAGGGTCGACGCCGGCCAGGGCCAGCCCGAGCCGACGACGTGCGGCTCCTAGCCAGTCCCAGAATGCCATCCGACCTCCAAGTGACGAGTCCCGCCGGCCCCGAGGACCAGCAGGGCCGACGGGATCTGTTACCGGCCGAAGCGACGACGCTGGGCCGCGATGAACGGCACGAGCGCGCCGCCGAGAACCGAGTAACCCGGATCGCCCATCGGCCTGGCGAGGTCAGGATCCGGGCCGTCGCCGACGATGACGTGCGTCTGGCCGACCTGGTGAATAACCGGGTCGTGGGCAACCCACCGGTCTTCGCGGAGGTAGTTCAGCGCCTGGCTCGTCATGTCGACGTCGTCGTCGTGCGCGCCCTTGGGAAACGCCGCGTGCTGGTCGATGTAGGCCTGTACCCACGGTGCGATCGACGGATGAGGCAGGTAGACATCGCCGCCCTCGATCTGCGGGCTGCCAGCAGCCGCTCGTGCCGTCTTGGAGCCCAGCGGTTCGACCGGAATCAGGCCGGTGATCGAGCCCTTCAGGGTCGAGATGACGGCCGGACCGTTCGCCTTGTCCTCGACGAGCTTGGCCGTCGCCTGCGGGAATCGCGCCGCCATCGCCAGGAATGCGCGGATCGTGGCAGGCAGGTCGAGACGGTCATGGACGCGGTCGCGCAGGTATTTGCGCGATCCCTTCTTGCCCCAAGCGCCACCCGAGACGTAGTCGGAGTCCTTGGTCTCTTTGAACGTCAAGTCCCACGAGAGGAGCTCGACATCGAACTCCTCGGGAATCGGTTCGCACGGGCAGAGATGCAGTGATCCGTCATCGAGGCGAATCGGCACCGCCGGCAGAGGATTGCCCGGGTAGTGCCAGAAGCGCCACCAGCGCCGCTTGAACATGCCGCCCTCGGCCGGCACAGGACGCTGCTGGTACTGGCCAGCATAGCCATAGGAGCCGAGGCCGCTGGGACCTTTCAGCTCCTTGACCTGGTCGGGCCCGATGCGATCAGGCCACAGAAGCTCGCCGTCCTTGCTGCGCGGGTCGCTCCAGCCGAGCGGCGTCACCTGGATCTGGACCTTGGGCTCGTACTCGTTCGGCAGGCAGAGGTGGACGTAGTCGCCCTGCTCGAGGATTCGGCCTGCGATGTCCTGCTCGTGCAGGCGCTGCATCACGACGACCTTGGCGCCGGTCTTAGGGTTGTTGAGGCGCGATCCCATTGTCCGCGTCCACCAGGTCCATGCGGTGTCGCGGGAGGCATCGCTCTCGCCCTGCTTGGCCGACAGAGGATCGTCGGCGACCAGGATGTCGCCGCCCTCGCCAGTTGCTCCGCCTGCGACCGACGTCGCCAGGCGGAATCCGCCGTGATCGTTGTCGTACCGGCTCTTGACGTTCTGATCGCTCTTGAGCGCGAACCGATCGCCCCATCGCGCCTGATACCAGGGAGATTGAATGATGTCGCGGGTCTTGACCGCATCGCGGATCGACAAGTCGGCATCGTAAGAGCCGAACATCCAGCGCGTCTGCGGGTGGTCGATCCACGACCATGCCGGCCACATGACGCCGACCGAGAGCGATTTCATGCACCTGGGCGGCATGTTGATCAGCAGCCGTAGGATGTCGCCTCGGGTGACGGCCTCCAGGTGTTCGGCGATGGCGTCGATGTGCCAGTTGTGCGAGTACTCGCCGGGCTCAACGACGTGCCACGCCTGGCGGATGAACACGGCCAGGCGCCGCTCGGCCTGCTCGACGGCCTCCTCTTCCCAGAGGCTGTGATACTCGGCTACGAGCCGGCGTTGCTCGGCCTCACTTAGAGGTTTGGTGGCCATTGGGAGGCGTCACGTGGTAAGGCGGCAGGTGAAACCTGGTCTTGACGGGCGGCTGTGAGGCGCTCGTCTGCGCCTCGTGCGGGCCGATGAAAGCGTTGCGCATCGCCTTGTCCTGGAGGTGCTGCTGGCGCTTGTGCTGGCTCATCGTGCCTCCAAAAGGGTGAGGCGCCGGCCACCAGGACCGACGCCTCGACGCGGTTTCGTCTTACGCAGGCTTGCGATCGAGGATCAGCGAAATCTGCTGGGCGGTGAACGGCTTGCCGTTGCGGGCCACCTCGCCGACCTCGGCCAGTAGGGCAGAAATCTGCCTGAGGCTGTTGCCAGACTCGCGCAGGATGCGCATCTGGTCGATCACGGCAAGCTCATCGACGTTCGGCTCCAGGTGCTTCTTGTCGGCTGCGAGCTGGAACCCGTAGGGCACGTTGCCCGTGCGCTCGCCGCGTGCCTTCTTGGCGGCCAGGGCGGCCTTCGTGCGGCCTCGAATGATGGCCCGCTCGTACTGCGCGAAGGCATCGATCATCTGGCGCATCAGAACCGCCTCAGGGCCGTCGCCATTGCCAGCCCCGTCGGCCGACAAGACATGGGCGCCGTTGCGCTCGACCAGACGCTCGACCATTGCAGCCGTCATCGTGTCGCGAGCCATGCGGTCGCGCTTGGCCACCAGGAGGACGCCAGCGCCATGCTCGGCCAGCGCATCGATCGCCGCCAGCAGGCCAGGCCTCTTGTCGAGGCTCGCGGCGCCCGAAATCCCCAGATCCTCGTGGATCTCGACGAGCTGAGCGCGATTCGTGTCGCACCACCGCTCGAGGGCGGCGCGTTGCGCCTCGGGCCCGAGGTGCTGGTCGTCGGTCGAAACACGGATGTAGCCGATGACGAGGGTCGAGGCTCCGGGGGCGATCTTACGGCGAGGGCTCACTGACAGGCTCCTTTCGAGTCGGTGAGCCTATTCTAGCTTGTCTAAAGACGTTCGTCAATAGACAATCGCTTGTCGGGTCAAGGTTAAATCGACTTAACCTTCATTCTTGGCCGCATGTCGATCGACCTCGACGGCCTCGACGTCGATCACGTCGACCTGCGGAAGGCCGAGCTCGGCCAGCGCCCTGGGGCCTCCCAACGCGGTCGCGATCTCGCGCATCCGCGAGTGACGCTCCTCCTGCGTGTGCCGGACCTCGATCGAGACCTTCGACGACGTCTCGATCCGGTCGGCCCAGCGCTCCGAGCGACGGTTCTTGAGGGTAAAGATCGTCGCGACGATGTTCTGCTTGCGGACCTGCGCCTTGAGGCTGTTCTCGGCCAGGTCGGCGAGATCCTCGTCGGCCACCTCCAGGGCGTTGCGCCACGCCTCGGCGAAGGCAGGGTCGTCGTTGCGCCAGATCCGCGCCGTCGACCGATGAATGCCGATCGCCTGGCAGGCCGCTCCGACGGTGCCGAACTCCTCGAGGGCCGCGACGAACCGCGCCTTGGCCTCGGGCGTGCACTTGTCCATCCCGGAACCGGCGTGCGGCGGCTTTTTGGTGTCAAGCGATTTTGGCGTGCGTGCTGCCTTCGCCATGATCGCCTCCTCGTGCCCTTATCCCTCGACGGGAATCCTGATGATGCTTTGCGGCACGTCTCCGACCAGAGCTCCGGCCTCGAAGCGATCGAGGGCTTCGCTCAGCGATGGCATCTTGTGATGCCTGTCGCCGTCTGTGCCCTCGTACAAGGTGCCGTCGATAAGCCACAGGCAGCGGGTCCCGAATCCATCCTTGGCCGAGGCGTCGTAGGCGACGCGCTCTTCGACCAGGCCTTCTTCGACCTCGACCTCGACTCGGCCGATAGGGCGACCGAGAACCGAAGCGCGTTTGCCGAAGACCTCGGACCTCGAGGCCCTGCCAGGTCGAAGGTCCGTCTCCTTGCACTTGGGGAGCTTCTTGGGCTGGCCGATAACGGCGGGGTAAAGCAGCGAGACGCGGCCGGTGCGCAGGTGATGATCTGCCTCCGCGATTCGGACCGCCTTGCCCACGAAGACCTCCCAACGCAAGTAGGCCGGCCCGCGAGCGGACCGACCTACTAAAACTTTGTGCCCTTGTAGAAAATCTACGTCAAGTTGTTCGGTTTTTCAAGTCCTTGCCGCGAACCTTCCATTCAGTTCGTCGCACAAGATGCCCAGACCGCGCTTGATCGCGTCGTGGATGACCGATTTCACGACTCCGCTCTTGCTGGCGACGTCCTCCAGGGTCATGCGCAGCATGCAACACCCGACCAGTGCCGAATATGCCGGGTCTTTCATTCTTCCGGTCCTTGCCAGGTGGAGGAGCACCTCGTTGATGTGCGCGGCTTCGACCGAAAGGGCAGCTTCGCTCTCGCGATGGATGCCGTGGTCTTGAAACTTTCGCACGAGCCCAAGGAGGGCCTTCACCTGGTCAGGCGTGTACTTTCCGGCGCATCGAGGACACCGAAATTCGGGATCCATCTCACGCCTCTTCGCCTTTGAGGGTTCGCAATGCCAGCAGGTCTCGGCTAGTTCGGGCATGTCAGTTTCCCTTCGAACAGGTCCAGGGTCGCGGCCATGAGGTGGACGCGCTTCAGAGCTTGCCATGGGTCCTGGTGGAGCTCGGTCCAGGTGATCTCGGCGCATTTCGGCTCGTCCGAGCGCTCCGGGATGATCTTCAGAGGGCCCCAGATTGTCTCGAGCTTGACCGACCTTCGCTCGAGGGCGATCTCGGGCAATTCGGCCAGGCGTTCGGCCGCACGATGCTGGGCCTTGAGGAGGGCGACGATCGACTCCTTGTGCTCGTCGATCCGTCCCTTGAGGTCCGGCGGGACTGCTCGACCAGAGTCGATGACGACCTGGGCCTGCCCATCAGAATCGAGGGCCAGCACGATCCCGCGCCTGGCCAGATAGCGCATGAGCTTGAGCGTCTGATCACGCTCGGCCGGATCGAGGACGACGAGCGCCTTGGCCTGCGACGCCTCGAGCGAAGCGATCTCGACGACCTTCTCAGCCGGAGGGAGCATTCGGTTCAACCAGGCTGGTCCGGTCATCGTTTTCCCCCTCTGGGCCAGTTTGGCCCAAAGCGATTCGACGGAAACCGGACCGTCGAAATCAGGGCGATTAGCCAATTTCCGGCAATTGTCCCAGTTGGCCCGAAGAACCAGTTCCCTATGTTCTCTATTTTTTTGACTTTCAACTCTTCCCCCTTCCCTCTCTCTGCTTTCAAAACTATTGAA
>JAJXWQ010000144.1 GCA_021781555.1 bacterium | reverse complement strand
ATGCCTCGCTGGACGGCGCCGAGCACATCTCGAGCTTCACTGCCCCGGGCCTCGACACAAGCAACGGGGGCCAGTGGAACTTGCAGGCGATCCAGGCTCCAGAGGCCTGGTCGCAGGACTTTTCGCCGAGCACCCCCCCTGGCAAGGGCGTAGTCGTTGCGATTGTGGACAGCGGAGTCGACGTACGAAATCCGGACCTGGCGCCGAATATCGCCCGGGATGCGCACGGCGCCTTGGTCTTTTACGACGAGATCGCTGCCGAGGGGCAGCATGATGATGCTTGTGGCCCGAATTACGATTGGTCAACGGCCTACTCGGACGCCAACCACCCGGGCCCGGATGGTAATGGCCACGGGACGCATGTCGCCGGAATCGTCGCGGGTGCCGGCGCCACCGGGTCAATGAGCGTGCCCGTGTACGGCGTTGCACCTGCCGCCACGCTCTTGCCGGTCAAGGTCATGGATTGCCAGGGCAATGGCGATGACTGGGCCATCGCCAACGGCATCGTGGACGCGGCGAACTACGGCGCAAAGGTGATCAACCTTTCTATTGGCGGCCCAGAGCAGCCAAAGCCGGTCCTCGAGGACGCCATAACCTATGCCGAGGGTAAGGGTGCCCTTTTGGTGGCGGCGGCGGGCAATGACTATAGTGCGAACACGGTCGATTTCCCTGCCGCAGACTTCGGAGTTCTGGCGGTCGCCTCGATTGGCATCAATGGGAGTCACCCAAGCTACTCAGATGCCGGCCCCCAGGTCGCGATTGCTGCTCCTGGCGGAAATTTGCCCTATGACACCGCGGGCGTGCTCTCGACCCTCCCGACCTACCCGTCCCAGGCGGGCGCTGAAGATGGCGGGCGAACGCTGGAGGGCCACCTAGCTGGCACATCACAAGCAACCCCCCAGGTGTCTGGCGTAGCGGCGCTCCTTTGGAGTCGCGAACCGGGGCTCGAGGCCTCCCAGGTGCGCGTTCGGCTGCTGGCCTCGGCCGGTTCGGGCAAGAGTGGACCATCCCAGAACGAGGGCTTCGGGATGGTAAACGCAGCAAAGGCCCTTGCGCTGGGCTCCGAGGACTTCAGCCAATGACAGGGAAACGCCTGGTCGGACTGCGGCTTGTCGCCCTGCCCCTGGCGGCCCTCCTAGTGACCGGCTGTCCCCATGCCAAGGTGCTTGGGCCCCAGACCTCGCCACCTGCGCCCCCAAGTGGAGGGTCGGGAACAGTCACCTCCCAGGTTCAGGCGCTGCCCAAGATAGCGGTCGATGGGCCCATCCTTCTGGCCAGCGTGACGTCGGCCGCCGATCACTCGTCGATCGAAGATGCCGCAGTGAGCCTCCTCGGCCCGTGCATCACGGGAGGCTATTCCAGCCCTGCAGGGGCGCTCGAGATCGGGCCACTCGCCACGGGGAGCTTTGCGATCCGTGCCCAGGCCAGCGGTTACCTCCCGTGGACTGGGACCATCGATCTTCCTCAGCCACGGGCAACACAATCCCTGGCAATAGAACTCGAGAGGGCACCTCGGGTCATTAAGGGCACCATCCTCGCCCCCTCAGGCCACCCGCTAGCGGATGCTCGCGTTCAGATAGGCCAGTCGTGGACCCTGTCGGACTCAAGCGGCGAGTATGCAATCGAGGCGCCGAGTGCAGGCACGGTCGAGATTGCCAAGGCCGGCTACTCGCCGGCCACAAGCGCCGGCGGCCCGGTCACGCTTTCTCCGGCGCCCGAGCGGCTAGATTTCGCAAATTTGCCGTTCGGCCAGCCCTTGGGAAGCGAGTTCTCGCAACTCGAAGCCCTCCTTTCGAGCGACGGGTGGGTCGTCGGTCAGGGCCTAGCGGATCCGACCGTGGAACTCTGGGCGTCGCCGCAGGTAGTCCATTCAGCCGACGTCCAGGCTGCCCAAGGCTTCGTTCAGGGCGGGGGCAAGTTGGTTGTGCTTGGAGAATGGGGAGGCTCGGGCGACTATGCCCCAGGGGCAGCTGACCGACTATTGCTACCGTTCGGCGTTGAGATGGATGCAGATCTCCTTCGGGATCCAGGCTCCCAGCTCGGGCGGCCCGAGTGGATCGCCGCGCAGGCAGGAGGCCTCGTGCCCCAGGGGACCGTGGATATGTTCGGGGCAGCGTCGGTCTTCGCTGCCCCACCTGAAGAGGGCCTCGCGTATGCACCACAAGCGACCTTCAAGGTCCAGGATTTGAGCGAGATTCCCGTCGCGGCCGTCCGGCAGGTCGGACTGGGTCTTGTCGTGGCGGTCGGGGACGCCTCCGCCTTTACTGACCCATACCTGGCAAAGGCCGCCAATGCTGCTTTCATCCACGCTATCCTGGATATGTAGGGCGGTCCGAAAGCGCTTGTTCCTTAGCACGGGGGCTGGCTCTGGTCAGGTGATTTCTGCGCCGCCGCCATGGCGGTGCCGGCCACCAGGTAGGATCCGCTCGGTCAGCCCCTTTCCTGGGATGCCGAGGCGCGGGCCCGGAGCACCGGCACCGGGGCCAGGAGGTCTGCGAATTGGTCCATCACGGGCTCGGCTACGCACCGGCAGCGAATGGGCTCGCCGGGGTTGCCATCGCTCGGCGGGTCTTCCCAGGCGAACTTGGCGCCTTCGCGGGCGACGTGCGCGGGCCGCTCTCGCTGGTCCAGCACGCCCCGCCAGCGGTAGTGCGTGATGCCGATCGCCTGCTGGCGCCGCTGGGTGAGCCGGCCGTTGAACTTGCCGACCTGATCGACGGCGATGAGTGCGGCGCGCCGCTCGGCGATCCCGAGTTCACCCTGCACGGCCTTGCGCAGGTCGCTCGTCGAGGTGCCCTTGCGCACGCAGTCCGTCACCAGCGCGGCCACCCGGCGGACTGCCGTCGCGCCGATGTCCTGGATTAGCGCCGCGTTCTCGTGGGCGAAGATCGCCTCTTCGTCGGCCAGCCAGGGCTCCGCCGCCTCGACGCTCACGCCGAGGACGTGCCGATTCTGCTCGTCGAAGACACGGATGTTCTCGAGATTCACGCGCCGGGCGATGTCCTGAGCCTGGCGGACGAGGTCCGGCGAGAGGCGGCCCCACCGCCGACGCACGATTTCCTCGAAGCGCGACAACTGCCGGTCGAGGTCGTCGAAGCGCGCCGCGGCGTCGCGGCGCCCCTGTACCTCGGCCAGCAGGCTGGGATAGTTCGCCTCGAGCCACTGCTCCATGGAGCCGAACAGGCGGCGCACGGTCGCCCGCAGGCGCGAGAAGTACAGGGCCTCGAGGCCGAAGGGATGATGAACGCGCCGCGCTTTGCGGGGCGTGCGCGGAAGACTCTCGCCGCGGGCCCGGGCGGCAGCGATCGCCGCGGCCACCAGCTCGCGACCAGCAGCAGGCGAGGGCGCAGCAGGGGGCGCCGACGGGACGTAGGGGCTTGGCATTGGCTATCCGCCGGCCGACAGAAGGCCGCGACGAGCCTTCATGCCCACTGCCCCTCGACTTCGGGCGGGTTGTCCGAGAGGAGGCCACGGGCCTGCATGTCGAGCTGGAGCTGGGCCCCGGGCTGCTGGCTCCCGAACCGACTCGTGGCGATTTCGTCCGGAGTAGCGGCGCCGAGGTTCGCGTAGATCTGGTCGCCCTGCGCCTGCTTGAGGTAGACGTCCGCCTGGCCCACCTCGTCGAGCTGCCACAGGGGCCGGAACTCGACCGACCACTTCTTGGGCAACTTGCCCCTGGTCGGGCCTTCTTTCGAGAGGAGAATGTATCGGACCAGGCGTTCGATAGGCTCACGCAGCAGCCGTTCTTGGGCAGCCTTGACGTGGTCGTACCACTGGCGATCCTGCGCCGCTCCGCCCTCGCCCAGCGAGGCACCTGGGGATTCTGCCAGCAGGCGATCGTGCGGCATGCTCGTCTCGGCGGCCAGCCGGCGCTCGGCCGCGCTGATGAGCTTGTCGAGGCCCGTGACAGTCGTGGTCTGCCGGTGGTAGTCCTCGGCCTCGGCGTCGAGAACGATCCCTCGCACCATCGACAAGCCGATTTGAATGGCGCGGAAGCGAGCGATTAGCTTCTGGTCACCGTCCTGCCCGCCGTTCGCCATGGCGTCGGCCAGGTTCTTGAGCTTGTAAACGGCGACCGCGAAGTCCTGCACGATGGTCGCCGCCGAGTCGTGCACGGTCTGGTAGTTGCGAATGGCGTTGTCGAGCCGGGTCAGGACCGAGTCGCCCCACATCCAGTTCTCGAGCATGATGCGGTCGGGCATCCGCAGGCCCTGGAAGACGATCATCCGGGTCTCGTGGATCTCGTGCATCAGCGCTTCCACGCCGAAGATGGGGAGCAGGCGGTAAAGCTCGACCTGCCCGTACTTGGGCTCGGTCGGATCGCGGTACCAGACCGGCTGCGTGAAGAACTGCCAGCGGTCGAGGACGTTGATGAAGCTGAGCCGCTTGATGCTGTCCTCGCGCAGTGGGGTGTTGAGCGGCCGGCCGTCGTCGATCCCGAGGATGGCCGCGGATCCGCCGTGCAACCGGCTCATCTTGAGGGCCCACTCGAGGTTCTCCAGGGCCTTCATCTTCCGGAGTTGTTGCTGGACGAGCTGCGCGGTCTGGGGGTCACCGTCGATCGTGATGTCGATCCACTCCCGGCACATGTCCTCGGGCAGGACGTCGACGACCTTGGCGGCCATCGCATCGCCCTTGTAGCGCTCCTCGAGCTCGATGCGCGTCCAGCGGCGTGCTGGCTCGAAGTCGGTGCTGGCGCGCTTGTCGAGCCCCCGGACATTGAGGCCCGTGTACATGTTGACCCAGCCGTCGCCATGGGCAGCGGCGTCGAGGACCTTAGGCAGAACCGAGACCAGGGGGCTCAGTGCCGTGTCGATGCGCGGGGCGGTCTTCCTGGCCTTGGCCACCGGCGCCTCCAGTTACTCTACGAGGGTTACAGCCGACTCAGCGCGTCGAGGACATCCCACGCACTCATCACCCTGCCGGTCCCGATGCGGATCAGGGCCTGGGTCATCGCGTCGACCTGGTCGTCGTGGGCCGCGGCGGGGAAGGTCGCGCACTCGTCCACGAAGCCATCGACCCACGGCGCCAGGCTCGGGTGCGGGAGGTACACGTTGCCGGCCTCGATGTCCGGGCTCACGGCTGCGGCCCGGGCCTCCTTGCTGCCCTGCGGAGAGACCGGGACGATGCCTGGGATCTCGTGCTTGAGGGTGGCGATGACCGCCGGGCCGTTCGCCTTGTCCTCCACGAGCTTGAGCCGCGCTGCCGGCCAGTTCGCCGTCAGGGCCCGCACGGCCGCCACCGTGGCAGGAAAGTCCATCCGGGCGCGCACCTGGTCGAGGGCGAACTTGTCGGCGCCCTTTCGCGCCCACACCTGGCCCACGACGTAGTCCGAGGCCTTGGTGTCCTTGAAGGTCGCATCCCACGACTGGATCGTCTCGTCAAATTTCCCCGGCAGCGGAACGGCCTTGATCGAAGCCACGCCACCTTCGGGCAACCGGACGGATACCGGCGGCAGGTTCTGGCCCGGGTAGCACCAGTAGCGCCACCAGAACCGCTTGAGCATGCCACCGCCGGCCGGGCTCAGATCGGA
>JAJXWQ010000055.1 GCA_021781555.1 bacterium | reverse complement strand
GCCGCCTGCGCCCAGACCCAGGGCGATCGGCAGGGTCCCCATCAAGGCGGCCATCGTCGTCATCATGATCGGCCGGAACCGCACGTGACAGGCATCGCGGATGGCCTCGGCCGGCGCTTTGCCGTCCCGCTGAGCCGAGACGGCAAAATCGATGAGGATGATGGCGTTCTTCTTGACCAGCCCGATCAGCATGATGAGCCCCACGAAACCATAGAGGTCGAGGGGCTTGTGGAAGAGCAGCAGCGTGAGCAGCGCCCCGAGGCCTGCCGAGGGCAAGCCGGAAAGCACCGTCAAGGGATGGATGAAGCTCTCGTAGAGGATCCCCAGCACGATGTAGATGACCACGATGGCCAGGAGCAGCAGGATGGCCAGCGATCCGATCGAATCCTGGAACACCTGGGCCGTTCCGGCGAACTTGGCTGAAATATCGGCGGGAAGGGTCTGGCGGGCAATCCTTTGCACCGAGCTCGTGACGGCACCGAGCGAATAGCCCGGCTTGACGTCGAAGGAGATCGTCGTGGCCGTGAAAGGCCCGACGTGGTTGACCGAAAGCGGGCCGATGTCGGGAGTGAGGGTGGCCACGGCCTCGAGGGGAACGAGCTTGCCCGTCGCCGACCGGATGTTGAGCATCCCCAGGGCCGCTGCGTCGGTCTCGAACCTCGGATCGACCTCCAGGATGACCTTGTACTGGTCCGCTGCGCCATAAAGCGTCGAGACCTGCCGGCCGCCGTAGGCGTCTTCGAGCGTCGTCTCCACGGCTCCGGCCGTGACGCCATACGCCGCGGCCTTGGCGCGATCGATCGTCACATCGACCTGGGGATTGGCCTGCTCCTGGTCGCTGTTGACGTCCACGATGCCGGGGATCTGGGTGAGCTTGGCCACGAGCTTGGGGGTCGCCGCGTACAGGGCCTTCGTGTCGATGCCCTGCAGAACCAGCTGATACTGGCTCTTGGTGATCATCCCGCCGATCCGGATCGCCGGTGGGACCATGAAGAACACTCGCAAGCCCACGATGGACCGGGTCTTCGCCCGCAGTTCCTGGACCACCTGCTCGATGTCGAGCTTGCGCTCGTTCTGCGGCTTGAGAATCACGAACATGTGACCCTGGTTGCCGGCTCCGTTGGGTCCACCTGCGCCCACGGCCGTCATGAACTGCGCCACGTTGGGATCACGGGCAACGATCGTCATGAGCTTCTTTTGGTGCTGGGTCATCCCGTCGAGCGAGATGCCCTGGTTGGCCTCGGTGGCGGCCATCAACATCCCGTTGTCCTCGGTCGGCAAGAACCCCTTGGGCACGACGCCGAAGAGCCAGATCGTGACGAGCAGGATGATACCGGTGACCGCCAGCATGGCCCGGCGGTGGCGCAGCACCGCCTCCAGACTCTGTATGTACGCGGTGCGCCAGGCCTCGAAACCCCGCTCGAAGAGGTTGTAGATCCGGCCGTGGCGCTCGTTCTCACGAAGCAGGCGACTGGCCAGCATGGGCGTGAGGGTCAAGGAGATGAACCCCGAGGCGAGGATCGCCACGCTGATGGTCACGCCGAACTCGTTGAAGAGCCGGCCCAGGATCCCGCTCATGAACAGCACCGGGATGAAGACGGCCACCAGCGACAGGGTCATCGCCAGGACCGTGAACGCGATCTCTCGCGAGCCGTCGAGCGCGGCCTGCCAGCGGGACTTGCCCATCTGGGTGTGGCGCACGATGTTCTCGAGCACGACGATCGCGTCGTCGACGACGAAACCCGTACACAAGGTGAGGGCCATCAGCGACAGGGTGTCGATGCTGAAGCCCAGAACGTACATGGCGCCGAACGTCGCCATGATCGCGGTCGGGAGCGCCAAAGCCGGGATCAAGGTCGCCCTTGCGCTGCGCAGGAACAGGAAAATGACCGCCACGACCAGGGCCATCGTGAGCAGCAGGGTCCGCTCCACATCCTGGACGGCCTGCCGGATGCTGACGGCCCGGTTGTACATGACCGACATGTGGATGGCGGCGGGCACCTCGGCGCGAAGCTGGGGCAAGGTCTTGAGGATCTGATCGGCCACGGCGATGGTGTTGGTCCCCGGCTGGCGCGAGATCGCCAGGACGATGGACCGCGAGATCCCCTTCTTGTTGCCGTACCAGCTCCGGATCATGTCGTTCTCGACGCTGTTCTCGACCCGGCCCAGGTCCCCGATGTGGACCGCGGCCCCATCGTGATAGGCCACGGTGAGGTTCCGGAAGGCGGCAGCGTCAGGCAACTGGCCGTTGGGCTGAACCGCCAGGAACTGGTTCGGGCCCTGGAGGCTGCCTGCCGGGAGGTTGACGTTGCCCTGGGTGATCGCCTGCGCGACATCTTCGGGTCCCAGGCCCCGCGCCTGCAGGAGCCGGGGATCCAGTCGAACGCGCAGGGCGTACTTCTGGGCGCCGTAAACATTGACCTGCGCGACGCCCTCGACCATCGAGATGCGCTCGGCAAGCTGCGTTTCGGCGTACTGATCGACCTGCGACAGCAAAAATGCGTCGGAGTGCAGGGAGATGAACAGGATGGGCGCAGCCGCCGGATCTTCCTTGTGGAACGTGGGCGGCGAAGGCATTCCGGGAGGCAGCAAGTGGGCGGCGGCCGAGATGGCGACCTGCACGTCCGCCGCGGCGGCATCGATGTTGCGGTTGAGGTTGAACTGCAGGGTGATCTGGGTGGAGCCCTGGGTGCTCGAGGAATTGATACTCGCCAGGCCCTGGATCGTCATGAACTGGCGTTCCAGCGGCGTGGCAACGGCGGCTGCCATCAGCTCGGGGCTGGCCCCGGGGAGCGACGCATTGACCGAGATCGTGGGGAAGTCGATGTTCGGCAGCTCGCTGATGGGCAAGGCCAAGTATGCCAGCACGCCGCTGAACGCGATCGCCAGCATCACCAGCAAGGTGGCGATGGGGCGCCGGATGAAGATTGCCGAAGGGTTCACCGCCCGATCACCTTGACCTTGGCGCCGTCCGTGAGTTCCAGCTGGCCATCGGTCACGACCCGCTGGCCGGCCGCTAGGCCGGTCTTGACGATGGCCATCCCCGCGTAGTCGCGTTCGACGGTCACCGGCCGCATGGCCACGGTATGGTCGGGCTGGACCGCGTACACGTACTGCCCGTTCTGTCCCGTGGAGATGGCACCCGCCGGCACGACGATACGATCGGGCTCCCTGGCGAGCTGCACCTTGACCTGGACGTACGTCCCCGGCCAGAGCTGGCGATCGGCGTTGCCGAAGACAGCCTGGGCCGCGATCGTCCCGGTCGTGGGATCGACGGTGTTGTTCGTGAAGGCCAGAGTCCCTTGCTCCGGCTTGCCCGTCGCCGCGTCCTCCGGAAGCGCCTCGACCGCGATCGAGCCCTGGTGGCGGTACCGGCGCAGCAGCGCGAACTGATCCTGGGTCAGCGGGAAGGAGACGTAGATGGGCTGGATCTGGTCGAGCGTGACGAGCGGACTGCTGTCACCCGTCTTGACCAGGTTGCCCGGGTCGACCAGGAGCTCGCCCGCCACCCCCGAGATCGGTGCGGTGATCCGGGTGTAGCCAAGGTTGAGGCGGGCCGTCGCGACGGCGGAACGATCGGCCTGGGCCGTAGCGCGCGCGGCCTCGCGTGCCGCGCGGTCCGCTGCGACGGTGGCAGCCGCCGCCGTCTCCGAAACCGCGTACTGGTCGGACTGCTCTCTGGACACGTAGCGGAGCTTGAGGAGGGCCGCGTAGCGCCGGGCCTCCTTCACGGCGTTGTTGCGCTGGGCGACATCCCGGGCGAGGTTGGCCTCGAGCTGGGCTACCTGGGCCTGATCCTTGGCTTCGATCGCGAGCTGCTCGGCCACGGCCGCCTGGTAGGGCCGGGGGTCGATCTGGAACAGGAGCTGGCCGCGAACGACCGGCTTACCCTGCTGGAATCCGACCGTTTCCAGCTGGCCGGATACCAGGGCCCTCACCGAGACCGAGGCATAGGGTTCGACGGTGCCGGGCATCGCCAGGGCCAGGGGAACGGTCCGGGCGGTGGCGATGGCGGTGCTGACCGGGACGATCGGCACGAACCGTTTCCTGGGGGGGCCGCCGCCCAGGTGCGCCCGCAGGACCGCATACCCGGCAACCACCAAGATGACCAGACCGACCACCGGCAAGCCCCAGCGCGATCGGCGCTCGGTCCTGGGGCGGGGCGGGGACTCTATCATGAGGAGACTCCCAGATGGCCGGTCGCATGCAAGAGATCGGCGATGGCGAGGTGATAAGCTGCCAGGGCGCGGATCGTGGTGGCCTGGGCCGCGGCATACTGCGCCTCGGCGTCGCTGACCTCGATGATGGACCCGACCCCCTCGCGGTAGCGGCCCTCGGCCTGGTCGAGGTTGACCTTGGCTGCCCGCTCGGCAGCCTCGGAAGCGGGCAGCTGTTGTTTGGCCCCGACGAGCGTGAGATAGGCCCGCGATACGATCAGATGGGTCTGGAGCCTGGCGGTGGCCAGGTTTTCCTGGGCTGCGAGCGTCTGCTGGTGAGCCGCGTCGCGTGAGTTCACCACGCCGAAGCCCGAGAAGATCGGCACCGACAAAGTCAGCCCGCCAGACCAGGAGGGCGCGACCTGTGCGCCCCGGCTACGCGCACCATACGAGCCGCTGACAGCAACGTCGGGAAGCCCGGTGCGATCGGCGGTCTGCTCTTCTTGCCGGGCGAGCTGCAGCTGCTCGCGGGCGCTGGCGAGGGCGGGGCTCCGCTCGGCCTGTCGGAAGAGTGCCGGTTCCGCCCTCGAGGCCAGAGCCGGAACCGACGGGAAGGCCGGTGTCCCGGGGGGGACTGCGGGGATGCCCACGGCGTCGGCGAGCTGGCGGCGGGCAATCCGCTCGTTCGCAACGTCGACCACGTAAGAGGCCGAGGCGCTGGCCAGGGCTGCCTGGGCGCTCGTCACGTCGATCCACGCCCGGGTCCCGTGGCGGTAGAAGGCCAGCGCCTCGTCGTAGAGTTGCCGCGAGTTCTGTACCTGCACCAGCTGCTCGGTCACGAGCGAGCGCATCTCGACCCAGTCCACGTAAGCCTGCCGCACCGCGTAGGCGACGTCGAGCCGGGCCTGGTCGTAGGCGATCCGCCCGAGCTTGGCCTGGATCCGGGCCTGGTCGACGGTGCTCTCGTTCTTGCCGAACGCGTAGACATCCCAGGTGGCAGACAGGCCCGCATTGCCCTCCGTGAAGGGGGTGATGCCGACCTGAGTGGGCGTCACGGCATTGGTCTCGGTGACTCCGCCCTGCAGGGCGACCTGCGGGAAGTAAACCGAGCGGGCCCCGTTGGCGCGGAAGACCTGGGCTCGCGCCGAGGCTGAAGCAGACTGGATCTCGGGGTGGCTGCGAAGGGCGGTGGCGATGAGGCCCGACAGCGCGAGCGTGGGCTCGGGGGGCTGCCCGGAAACTCCCGCCAGCGGCCTGGCCACCGCGAGGGGCGCTGCGGCGACGGGCAGGGCTACACTGGCGGCGAGGACGGTCGCGATCGCAAAGACACAGGGGCAACAACCGCGGGCAAGAAGACGCAATCTCGGGCTTTCGGGACTTATCCGGGAGTTCTGGATCGGCAAGGGCCTGAGCAGGGTACGCTCGATCTGTGTCAGATCCGTTTCAGGGGGCGAGCACGGGCTCGGCGGCCAGGGGCCGGAACGAGGGTCGGACGGAGCGGACCTCCCACAAGTTTAGGTCCGGTTTAATCTTGACTTAGGAAACTCGGCAAGCGCAAGACCCGACAAGGACGCTAGTACGGATTCCCTGGCCCCATAACCTCGGGAGGAGCGATGCCAATGCGGAGAAAGGTCCTGGCCCTCGGCCTGGTCTTTACGTCCGCCACGCTGTCGATGTGGCTCTCGGGCTGTGGCGACACCACCACGCGATCCGTCGGCGTGGGTGGCGGTGATACCACTGCAGGCACCCTGGACAACTCCACCTCGCCGCAGCAGAACTACGAGCCGCAGCCCACGGAGCCGGCCACCGACCCGGGCAACGTCCCCACCAATATTCCCCAGCCCATCCCGACGCCACAGGCGGCCATCAGCACGGGCAGCATGTCGGTCTCGGCGATCTCCTACTCGGAGTCCAGCTACCCGCTCAATCCCTTCGGCAACTACGCCCGCGTCGTCGACATCCACATCGATCTCAAGTGGCAGATCTACCCGGGCGCCGCGTCGTATCGCATCTTGCGCAACGACCAGTCGATGCAGCCCGACCAGTACGCGGCCTTGACCACGGTATCCGCCGGTGGGCTCAACGCGCTGATGCCATTCTACTGGCGGCAGTACAGCATTCCGGTCGTCTCTCCCCTGGTTCCAGGGGAGCAGTACAAGTACCTGATCCAGGCGCTCAACTCGAGCAACCAGGTCATCGCGCAGGGAAGCGACGAGACCAAGCCGCTTTACCCGCTCGACGTACCCAAGCTCGTGAGCCCGGCCAACAACGCCGCGCAGGTCGGCATCCAACCCAGCTTCCAGTGGGATGCAGGCTCCACGCCCAATGCCGACGGCTACTTCGTCGAGGTGTACTCGGGGGCCTATTACGTCCCGATGTGGCGCGGATTCGCAGGCGGCTCGCAGGCCATCGCCCTCAAGTACGGCCAGCTCGGTGCTGGCTATCCGGGCACGCTCCCCAGCATCTGGACCTCGATCCTGACGCCGGGCGCTCGCTATACCTGGGATGTCACGGCCTACAAGACCGATACCGGCAATGCCGCCACCGCCAAGGCATTCGCCGAGTCCAACACCCCCTCCTGGGTGTTCACCCCCTAGATGGCAGGCGAGAGCGAGATGCACCGTAAGTCGTCCACGCACATCCGACTCCTGGCGGCCCTGGCAGCGGTCGCTCTGGTGGCCGGTTGCGGTCGCAACGGCCTCGTCACGGGAGCGACCGGCGGGTCCACCGGATCCAGCTCGGCCGAGGTCGACGTCACGGTCACCGTGAGCGGGCAGCCCGATTCCGGCGCCTTGGTGCAGCTCGTCAATTCGAGCCAGAGCCCGGTCGGCGAGGAGAAAACTGACGACACCGGCGTGGCGGTGTTCCAGAACGTCACCCCGGGTAGCGGGTATACGGCGATCGCGACCGACGGGGGCAACTCCGGGGAGGCTTCGGGCATCCTCGTAACGGCCGGCAAGACCCTTGCGAGCATCCAGCTGGTCACGGGCGGCGGCCCGGCCGGCCTGGTGACGGGCTCGGTGGTCAATGCTTCCACCCAGGCGCCGCTGGCGGGAGTCAAGATCTCTGCAGGCGGGCAGTCGGCCACCTCGGACTCGAGCGGCCAGTTCCAGCTCCCGGACGTTCCTGCCGGCAGCGAGGTCGTCAATGCCCAGCTCAACGGCTACAACTCCTTCAGCGAGACCGTGATCGTCAAGTCGGGGACCAGCAACGCCATCAGCTTGCAGCTGCAGCCCCAGGCTACCGGGCCAAAGGCCGGCCATACGCTCATCACGACCTCTACGGGAGTGACCGAGCTCGACCCGTGGTCGGACGTCGTCGCCCACTACAGCGCTTCGGAGCCCTTCAGCGCCGTCTTCGAGCCAAATGGCGACGTGCTGGTAGCCGATGGCGGTGGCAACGAGGTTTCCCTGTTCGGCACCACGGGCACGCAGGTGACCTCGTACACCGGGCGCTCCTGGTGGCAGATGGGCATCGGTGGTATCTCCGATCCCCACGGGGCGTCGTTGACCCCCAACAACACGGTCCTGGTCGCCGACACCGGACACGACCAGGTCGTGGAGCTCAACGGCTCCAACCAGAAGATCTGGTCTTACTCCTCGGGGCTGTCGGCACCGCAGTGGGCCGAGCGCCTTCCCAGCGGCGACACCTTGATCGCCGATACGGGCAACAACCGCATCATCGAGGTCAACCCGAGCGGCTCGATCGTCTGGGCACTCGGTGGCGGAACCAACATCGTCAACCACCCCGACATGGCGCAGCGCCTGTCCAACGGCGATACCCTGGTCTGCGATTCAGGCAACAACCGGGTCATGGAGATCAACCCGCAGGACATGCTGGTGTGGATGGTCGGTGCCGGGTCCCAGATGGGCAACATCCAGCTCAACAACCCGAGTTCGGCACGCCGTCTGGCAACGGGCAACACGCTCATCGCCGATACGGGCAACAACCGCGTCATCGAGGTCGACCAGTCGGGCAACATCGTCTGGCAGGCACAGGCCCAGCAACCGGTCTTCGCAGACCGCTTCTAGGTCTTGCGGAGTCCTTGGCCGAAGAGTTCGAACCCCGGGCCGACGGGCTGATCGTACGCGTCCGCGTGCAACCGCGGGGCAGTCGCGATGCCCTGGAAGGACGGGCCGGCGGCCGCCTGCGCGTCCGGCTGACGGCCCCGCCGGTCGACAATGCAGCCAATGAGGCGTGCCGGGCCCTGTTCGCGGAGCTTCTCGCCGTCCCGCGTCGCGACGTGGAGCTGAGCTCCGGTCACAGGTCGCGAGACAAGACCTTGCACATCAAAGGGGATGCGTCGGTACTGGCAACCCGACTCGAGGGGTTGCTAGGGGAGCCAGGCCAGGCTGCACCTGGCCGTCCGCAAGACGGCCGGCGGGGCTGAGCGCGCTGTAGTTTGGCAGGGTGAACTAGCGCGATTTTCGGTTGAGTTGATATGGCAAAGGGGTCAAAATGGGACCGGTTGCGCAGCGCAGCGACCGCGCAGAGGGACCATTTCAAGCTGAAAACGATCTAGCCCTCGTCGTCGGCGCGCTCGAACTCGGCAAGCCACGGGGTTCCCGCAAGGCCTTCGACCAGGGCGATCGTTTCGGGCGATCCGCCGGCAGCGGCGATCGCCGCCGCGGCGCGCCGGGCGTGGTGGTGATAGGTCTGTCGGGCGCGGCCGAGGGGACTGCCAGCCGGCGGCTCTGCCTCCGGCGGATCGCCCGGAAACGCCACCATGGCGCAGCGCCACCCGAGACCGTAGTCCGGAGGCTTGCCGGCGTCGTGAAGGTATGCGGCCGTCAGCACCTGGTCGGGAGCCGAGAGCCGGGCGAGGCGATTCGCGACCCGGGCCCCGTGAGCCTGGTCCGAAGCGGTCATCCGGAGGAAGATGCCATACAGGGCCGGTGGCAGCAGGCGCGCCGCCCGGCGCAGGTCTTCGGGACTCGGCCGGGCGCAGAGGTAGTACAGGACCTGGCGCACGCGCCTGTAAATGCCCCGGAATCTCGTCATGCCACACAGCCGCCCTTCAGGCCGGCGAGAAATCTCATGGAATCAGACGATCGAGCCCTCTCGCCGCCGTGTCGATCACGTGGCCAACCAGCGCTCCGCCGCCGGGAAGCCACACCAGCGCGAGGAGGATCACGATGCCGTAGGGCAAGAGCTGGTAATAACCAGGGCGCCAGCGCTGCGGGAGGAGGCCGCGAACGAGCTGGGAGCCGTCGAGGGGCGGGATCGGCAGGAGGTTGAAGACCGCCAGCGCCAGGTTGAGCTCGAAGGCCATCTCGAGGGGGCGAATCGGCCCGGCGGCGTGCTTGAGCGTCCACAGCGCAGCCACGGCGAGTCCGAGGTTGGCGATCGGTCCGGCGAGACTTACCAGTGCGGTTCCCCAGCGACCGAGGTGCCGCTCGTCGATCGGCACCGGCTTGGCCCAGCCGATCGGGCCAAACAAGATCATGAGGGTCCCGAGGACGTCGAGGTGGGCCAGGGGATTGAGGGTAACCCTCCCGGCGCGCCCGGGGGTCGGATCCCCCAGTGCGCTGGCCGTGGCCGCGTGCGCGAATTCGTGAAAGGTGATCGAGAGCAGGAAGATGGGCAGCACGACGGCCAGCTGGAGCATGAGAGCGTGCGGGCCAGCTGCGAGATTCACGAATCCGAACATGCGATGGCACTGGACCAGGACTGCGGCGATCTGTCAACGTGCCAGGGGCCTTCCCGTGCCCAAACCATCCCCTTCGAGCGCGGGTGGGGCCCGTCTCGGCTTCCTCGTCGGATCAACGCGCGGGGGGATCGGCCTGCGTCCTCTCCCGGACACGCTGCAGGGCGAAGGCTCGCTCGGCCTCGGGGCCCAGAACCTGGCCATCGAGCACGGCCGCCAGGGTCTGGGTGAGAATGTGGCCCAGCTCGGGCCCGGGCGGAAGGCCCTGGGCTTGCAACCAGTGGCCGTCGAGGCCGGTCAGGCGCAGGTGGCGGCTACGGAGGTGCTCCAGCACGAGCTCGGTCCGGGCCTCGGGTGCGATCGCCGTGGCCATCACGAGGGTCTCGAGGAGCTCCGGCCGCAACGCCTCGTAGCGCTGGCTAGGCCGAACGTCGCCCAGGTCCTCCAGGCGTCGGGCAAGCGCTCCGCCCCGCTCTGCCGCCACCAGGACGGCGCGGGCCTCGCGCCCTGCCAGATGCAGGGCCTCTGCCGCGGCCTGACGGGCCCCTGCACCGATCCGGCTCAGCAGCACGGCCAGCGCGACGCGAAAGCGCACGACTCCAGCATCCGCCACCAGGGCCTGGCCGTTGGCGCGGCAGGAGTCCTGTTGTTCGCCAGCGGGCGTCCAGGCCGTGTTCGCCAGCGCCAGCACGTCATCGACGCGGCCTAGCGCCGCCAGGGCGCCGGCCCCGGAAACGGCCGGCCCGGATCGTGCCAGCTCGCTCGAAATGAGTCTGAGACCATCCAGGTCGGCCAGCCGGCCGACCGAGGCCTCAGGCCCGGCCAGCGCCAGGAGCTTCTTGAGCTCGAGCCGGATCCGCTCCCCCCCGATACCGTCAAGTCGCCCGGTCGACAGCAGGTAGCGCGCGAAGTGCTCGGTCGTCCGCTCGAGTCGAAACCCGAGCTGGCGCTCGAAGCGAACTCCCCGGACCAGCCGGGCGGGATCTTCCAGGACGCTCAGATTGTGAAGGGTCCGCAACGACCCCGCGGCGAGATCCGCCATGCCACCAAAGGGATCGACGATCCGCGCCCAGCTTGCGGGATCGACCCGCATCGCCATGGCGTTGATCGTGAAATCCCGCCGCTCGAGATCTGCCAGCAGAGCCCCCGGCCTGGTATCGGGCAGCGCACCGGGGCTCTCGTAGCGCTCGGACCGGGCCGTGGCCACGTCGAGCCGCCGCCCGTCCGGCAGTTCCAGGGTGGCGGTTCCGAAAGGTTCGTGGATGGTGAGCTTGCCGCCCACGTGCTTCTGGAGCCGGTATGCCACGGCAATGCCATCGCCAAGGGCCATCAGGTCGAGATCGTAGCTCGGCCGCTCGAGCAGCAGGTCCCGCACGGCCCCGCCCACCAGGAACAGCGGCCGATCCCCGGCGGCCTGCCCGATCTCTCGCAGGAGCGCCAGGTTGCCGGCCTCCCAGCGGTCCATCAGCAGCGCCGCCGCGTCGAGCTGGCGCCGGCCATGGCGCGCCGGAATCCCCTCAGCAGACCCGGGACTCGAGGCGCCGTAGAGGTAATCGACGAGATCCGACCTGGCGATGTAGCCGACCAGGCGCTCGTCCTCCACGACCAAGACGCGCCCTATCCCGGGCGGGGCGAGGCCCGCGATGACCGCGTCCAGCGGTGCCTCGGGCGTGACCACGAGGGCCTCGATGGCGATCTCACCGACCGGACGATCGCCAAGACCGTGGCGATCGGCTCGCTCGATGTCGTTCGCGAGGGCCAGTCCGACCGGGCGCTCGGCGACGACGATCGGAATGGCGCCATGGCGCGATCGCGAAAGCTGGGCATGGGCCTCCGAGATCGTCGTCTCGGGGGGTACGCCGTGGACAGGCGACGTCATGAGGTCGCGGGCAGTGGCGGCCATGCACCAACACTAGCATGGGGGGAATATCCTCACGGAATCCCGACTGGCTTTCGGGACGAAAGCGTGGCAATGTGGCAATTAGACGGACAGCCTTCAGCCGCTTATCATGGCCCAACGATCCAGGAGCAAAGAGATGGTCAATTCAGTCGTCTTGGTCGGCCGCGCCGGCCAGGATCCAGAGCTCAAGTACCTCGAGCCGTCCGGCACCGCCAAGGCCACGTTCAGCCTCGCGGTGGATCGGCCCGTCAAGCGGACCGAAGGGGTCGATACGACGGACTGGTTCCGGATCGAACTCTGGGAAAAGCAGGCCCAGATCGCGGCCGACTACGTCCGCAAGGGTTCGCTGGTCGGCATCCAGGGACGGCTCGAATTCCAGAAGTGGAAGGATCAGCAGGGCCAGTGGCACGAGATGCCCGTCATCCGAGCCAGCACCCTGCGCCTGCTCGGCTCTCGGGGCGATAACCGGCCCCCGGCCCAAGAGCCCTAGCCCGGGCCCCTGAAGGACGCACTCCTCGGGACGACAGTCCCCGCGAGTCCGATGAAGACCCGGATTGGCATCATTGCCGACGACCTCACCGGGGCCGGAGACGCCGGCCTGCAGTTCTTCCGCAAGGGCCTCGTCACGTGGGTGAAGGCCAGCCTGCCTGATGAGGCGCGGCCCGACCCCCGAGACGACATCATCCCTGGATCGGCGCCCTTCGAGGGAGCCATGCCGGTTCCGCGGGCCCTGCGGGATGGCGGGAACATCCTGTCCGGCATCAGCCCGGAGCTCGGGAGTTCCGCGTACGGGGAGGGCCTGGTTGGCTCCCGATTCGAGGCCGTCGCCATCAATGCGGGCGGCCGCAGCGTCGATCCCGCTCGCGCCGTCGAGGGCGTCGCACGGGCGGTTGCCTGGCTCAAGGCGTTGGGCTGCACGGCATTCTTCCACAAGGTTGACAGCACGCTGCGCGGTAACCCAGGTCCGGAGCTCTGGCGACTCCTGCACGAGCTGGAGTGCGACCTGGCGATCGTCGCCCCGGCGTTCCCCGAGGCCGGCAGAGCCACCATCGGGGGATTCCAGCTCGTACAAGGTGTGCCCGTGGCCCTCTCCGAGTACGGCCGCGATCCCGACAGCCCGGTTAGGGAGTCCCATGTGCCCACCCTCCTGCAATCGGACGGCCAGCGGGCCGACCTGGTGGACCTGCGCACCGTTCTCGAGGGCTGGGAGCGGATCGTGGCTGCCGTCGCGGAGGCGGTCGCCCGGGGGACCCGGGCGCTGGTGGTGGATGCGGCGCGACCGGCCGACCTCTTTGCCATAGGCCGTGCCATCGCCCAGCTCGGCCCCAAGGTCTTGCCGGTCGGATCGGCCGGTCTCGCGCAGGCCCTCGGACCGGACCGCCGCCCGGCGGGCGAGCTCGTGTCGGTCATGCCGATCGCAAGGCCGCCCGAAGAGCGGCTGGAGATCCGGCCCGGCGGGGAGCTGCGCGCCCGCACCCAGCAGCGCCCCGTCCTGGCGATCTCGGGTTCGTGCAACCCGGTCACGCTCGCACAGATCGATGCCCTGCGCGATCGCGCTCGCGTCGTGCTCGTGGACGTGCGTCGCCTGCTGTTGACCGATGCACAGCAGGAACTCGAGACCACGGCACGCGAGGCCCTGCAGGGCCTTTTGGCCGGTACGGACGTGCTGGTGACGACCGCGACCAGCGCCGAGCAGGTCCAGCTGGACCAGGCCCTCGGGCACGATATCGGTCTGGCGGGCTGGCAGATCGGCGAGCAGCTCAACCTGGCGCTGGGAGCTTTGGCCAGACGCCTGGTCGCCACGGCCGAGATCTCCGGTTTGATCTTGACGGGCGGCCAGACGGCCGCCGCGGTTTGTCGCGCCCTCGGGGCAGACACCTTCGAGATCGTCGCAGAGGTCATGCCGACGATCCCGGTCCTCCGGCCGAACGTTGCCTGGAACCGCCGCCAGGAGTCGGCAGCTGGCCTCGGGTTCTTGCTGGTGACCAAATCCGGAGGGTTCGGCCCCCCCGATGCGCTCGGCCGGATCGCGCACGACCTGCGCCATGGCGTGCAGGTGGCGCGCTAGGGTGCCCGCTGTGAGACGTTCCGTTGCGGGCGCGAGCGTGCTATCGTGAGCGTTACCATCTGCGCAACGTCCAGTTAGACCGAACCGCGGCCCTCGGGGCCGGTCGCAGATCCGTCGCACGCCAGGCTGTCAATTGGGAGAATCGATGCGAATCGGAATGCTCAGCTGGGAGTATCCCCCGCGGATCGTGGGCGGGATCGCCCGGCACGTCGAGGAATTGAGCCAGGCGCTGGTGCGCCGCGGCCACGAGGTCCACGTGTTCACGGCGGACCATCCCGACACGGCCGAGCATGAGGTCGTCGAGGGCGTCCACCTCCACCGGGCCCGGGGCGACGACGCGCCGACGCCCGACTTCGTCTCGTCCATCTTGCACCTGAACTTCCAGATGGCGCGCATGTTCTACCAGACCCAGCGTTTGGTGCCCTTCGACCTGGTGCATGCCCACGACTGGCTGGTCACGCAGTCTGCCGACCTCCTCAAGAAGACCCTTGACCTCCCCCTCATCAGCACCATCCACGCCACCGAGGCCGGTCGCAACCAGGGCATCCACAACGCGCTTTCGCGCTACATCGCCCAGCAGGAGTGGTACCTCACCTACCAGTCCTACCGGGTCATCGCCTGCAGCCAGACCATGCGCCACGAGGTCGGCGGGCTGTTCCAGGTCCCCGACGACAAGATCGACACGATCCCCAACGGCATCGACGGTCGCAAGTTCCACTTCGAATTCCCGCCGCAAGAGCGGATGAACTTCCGCCGTCGACTGGCGCTCGACTTCGAGAAGATCGTGCTGTTCGTAGGCCGCATGGTTCCCGAGAAGGGAGCTCAGTTCCTGCTGGAGGCGGCGCCCGAGGTGCTGGCCCACTACCCCGATGCCAAGTTCGTCATCGTCGGGAAGGGCGGGTTCCTCGACGAGCTGAAGGCGCGGGCCGCCCAGCTCAAGCTCGGCCACAAGTGCATGTTCACCGGCTACGTGGACGACGAGACGCTGGTCCGGCTGTATCGCGTCTCGGATTGCTTCGTCGTTCCGAGCCTATACGAGCCCTTCGGCATCGTGGCTCTCGAGGGCATGGCGGCGAACGTCCCCGTCGTGGCGTCCGACTCTGGAGGCCTGTGGGAGATCGTCGAACACGACGTCAGCGGGATCACCACGTACGCCGGCAACCCGGACTCGCTGGCCTGGGGCATCCTCCAGGTCCTCGAGCGGCCCGACCACGGACAGTGGCTGGTGGACAACGCCAGGGGCCGCATCGAGAGCATCTTCAACTGGAACAAGATCGCCGAGCGTACCGAGGAAGCCTACCGGCGGGTGCTGGGCGATCGCTTCGGAGCCGGTTTGCTTCCGTCCCAGCACAGCGAACTCGAACCCGTCGCCTGAGGCGACTTCACGCAGAACGGGAACACCACGATGAAGGCTGTCTTGATGGCGGGGGGCTCCGGCACCCGCCTGCGTCCGCTGACCTGCGACGTGCCCAAGCCCATGGTGCCGATTCTCAATCGCCCCATGGCCGAGCACATCGTCAATCTGCTCAAGCGGCACGGCTTCGACGACATCGTGATGACCCTGTACTACCTGCCGCACGTGCTGCAGAACTACTTCGGGGATGGCAGCGATTTCGGCGTGTCGATCTCGTACTCGATCGAGGAGAAGATGCCGCTGGGGACGGCGGGGTCCGTAAAGGCCGTCGCCGACCAGCTCAAGGATACCTTCATCGTCATATCGGGCGATTCGCTCACGGACATCGACCTGTCGGCAGCCATCGCCTTCCACCGAGAGAAGGGATCGCTGGCAACGCTCGTTCTCAAGCGCGTCGACAACCCGCTCGAGTTCGGGGTCGTCATCACCGACGATCAGGGCAGGATCCGCCGGTTCCTCGAGAAGCCAAGCAGTTCCGAGGTCTTCTCGGACACGATCAATACCGGTACCTACATCCTCGAGCCCCAGGTCCTGGCGTACCTCGAGCCCGACACCGAGGTGGATTTCTCGAAGGATCTGTTCCCGCTGCTGCTGCAAAGGGGCGATCCGATGTACGGCTACATAGCCGGTGGCTACTGGGAGGACGTGGGCAATCTTCAGGCCTACCGTCAGAGCCACTACGACATCCTGGAGAGCAAGGTCCATCTCGATATTCCCTATCCATCGAGGGAGCCGGGCCTCTGGATCGGGGAGGGGACCGAGATCCACCCGACCGCCCGCATCTCGGGTCCGGTCGTCATCGGCAACAACTGCCAGATCGGAGCCGGCGTGCTCGTCACGGCGGGGACGGTCATCGGCGACAATGTCGTCGTGGGCTCGAATGCCAGCCTCAAGCGGCCGGTGATCTGGAACAACGTATACATCGGCGAGGACGTGGCGCTGCGGGCCTGCGTGCTGGGCCGGAACGTCAGCGTGAAGCGCGGCGCGGAGGTTCTCGAGGGTGCCATCGTCAGCAACGACTGCGTGGTGGGCGAGAAGGCCACCATCCGGCCGAGCGTGAAGGTCTGGCCCAACAAGACCATCGAGACCGGCGCCACGGTTGCCAGCTCGCTCATCTGGGGGAGCAGCGCGCAGCGGACCTTGTTCGGAGCCAACGGCGTGCGCGGGTTGGTCAACGTCGAGATCAGCCCGGAAGTCGCGGTGAGGCTGGGGGCGGCCTATGGCGCCTCGCTGCCGCCCGGCAGCCACGTCACGGTCAGCCGCGACGGATCACCGGCGGCGCGCATGATCAATCGCGGCCTGATCAGCGGCCTGATGAGCGTTGGAATCACCATCCACAACCTCGAGAACGTGTCCATCCCGATGTCCCGCTACCAGATTCCGGCCATCGCCGGGGCCCGGGGTGGGGTTCATTGCCGGCTTCATCCCGACGAGCCCGACGAGATCCAGATCGAGTTCCTCGACGAGAACGGCCTCAACATCAGCAAGACCGTCGAGAAGAAGATCGAATCCAACTTCTTCAAGGAGGATTTCCGCCGCCTTCGCCTGGCCGACATCGGTCAGATCCACTTCCCGGGTCGTGTGGTCGAGTACTATCGGGAAGGCTTCAACTCGGTCTTCGACTCCGACGTCATCGCCCGGCGGCATCCCAAGATCGTGCTCGATTACGCGGGATCCTTCGTCAACGTCATCCTGCCCGCGCTGCTCGGCCAGCTCGGAGCCGAAACCGTCGTCCTCAACGCCCATCTGGCACCTCGCTATCCCACGGCTGCCGAGAAGCGCGAGATGCGCAACCAGCTGGCCAACGTCGTGACCGCCCTGAAGGCCGACTTTGGCGTGCAGATCGACGCCCACGGCGAACGTCTCACGCTGGTCGACAATCGTGGCCGGATCATCTTCGACGAACGCCTCCTGGCGACCGTAGCCCTGCTCACCTTCTCGGCGATGCCGGGCTCGGCGATCGGGGTGCCCGTGACGGCCTCGTCGGTCCTCGAGCGTATCGCCGAGGCCAACGGAGGCACGGTCGTCCGCACGAAGGCCAATGCCCGGGCTCTGATGGAGACCGCCAAGGACCGCAAGGTGCTGTGGGCGGGAACCGAGGGCCGGTTCATTCTTCCCGCCTTGCACGACGGTTTCGATGCGATGGTGGCGACGGCCAAGATCGCCGAGGCCCTCTGCCTGCTCGGCAAGACGCTCGACCAGGTGGTCGAGGAGGTCCCCGAGTTCTACCACCTGCACGAGTCGGTGGCCTGCCCCTTCGAGCACAAGGGCACCATCATGCGCGTGATGGTCGAGCAATCGCGGGACAAGAACATCGACCTTTTGGACGGCGTCAAGATTCGCCATGGCGACGCGTGGGTGCTCGTCTTGCCGGATCCGGTGGAGCCGGTGGTCCACCTCTTTGCCGACGGCCGTTCCGTGCTCGAGATCGAGCAGCTCATCGAGGAGTACCGGACCATCATCGAGGCGCTCACCGCCGGCCGAGAAGAGATCGCGCTCCCGAGCGGGACCTGATTCCTGCCAGCGTTGCCCGGTAAGGAGCCCGGCATCTCAACCGGCTTGGCCGCCTTGCTCTATAATGCCCCAGTCCTCGGCCAACACCGCAGCCTGGAGGCTCGGGCGAATGCCCGGATGGCCAGCGGCGAGGAAGACGCGCAGTGAGGGAGGCTCGATTGAGCGACAAGATCACCTTCGGAACCGACGGCTGGCGAGATGTGATCGCGGAGAATTTCACCTTCCCGAATGTCCGACGGGTGGCGGCGGCGATCGGCCGGTACATCCTGGCCACCTACGGCGACCAGCGGCCCGTCATCGTGGGCCACGACACCCGGTTCCTGGCCCGGGACTTCGCTCGCACCAGCGTCCACATTCTGAACGGCGCCGGGCTGCGGACGCTGCTCGTCGAGCGAGACGCACCGACTCCCGTGGTCGCCTTCAGCGCCCTGCACCCCCCCGCCAGCGCCGAGGGGCGCCAGGCCGGTTCGGCGGGTGCGGTGATGATCACCGCCAGTCACAATCCGCCCGAGTACTGCGGGATCAAGTACATCCCGGATTATGCGGGGCCGGCCACCAAGGAGATCACCGACCGCATCGTGGGCGAGCTCGGCTCCCTCGCAGGTGAGCTCGCGGTCGGCGCCGAAGATGGAGAGGTCTTCGACCCGGCGCCTGCCTACAAGGCGGCCGTCGCTCGGTACCTCGACATGGAGCGTATCGCTCGCGCCGGCCTGTCCGTCGCGTACGACGCCATGCACGCCACGGGGCGTGGCTACACCGACGCCTTGCTCGAGGAAGCCGGGTGCCAGGTGACGACGCTCCGCGCCACCCTCGATCCGCTCTTCGGTGGGGCCATGCCCGAGCCGGCTCCGCGCTTCCTCGACGGCCTCAGCGCCACCGTCAGGTCGCGGAAGCTGGCCCTGGGGCTGGCCAACGACGGGGATGCCGATCGGTTCGGCGTGATCGGGGAGGACGGGCGGTGCTACACCCCGAACCAGGTCATCGCCCTGCTGGCCCGGCATCTGCACAAGAACCGCCACATGGACGGCGCGATCGTCCGGACCGTCGCCACGACCCACCTTCTCGATCGCCTGGCGGCCGCTTACGGACTGCCGCTGCGCGAAACCCCGGTCGGGTTCAAGTGGGTCGGGGCGGTGATGCGGGCCGAGCCCGTGCTCATCGGGGGGGAAGAATCCGGCGGGTTGTCCGTCCTGGGACACATTCCCGAGAAGGACGGTGTACTGGCCGACCTCCTCGTTGCCGAGATGATCGCCTTCGAGGGCAAGCCGCTGGGCCAGATCTGGACGGATCTGGTCGCCGAGATCGGCTTCGAACCCGCCACCCGGCGCCTGGACCTTCACCTGGCGGAAGAAGCCAAGCTGGCGTTGATCGACTATCTCAAGGAACGGACCCCCGCCAGCGTGGCCGGGTTCAAGGTGGTGGACCGGAACACCACGGATGGCGTCAAGCTGCGGCTCGAGAACGGGAGCTGGCTGCTGGCACGGCCGTCGGGTACCGAGCCCATCGTACGCGTCTACCTCGAAGCCCCGGACGCAGCCTCGCTGGGTCGGCTCGAGAGCGCGGCTCAGGAGCTGGTGGCCCGCGCCACGGTGCCGGCGGCCGCCCGCTAGGTCTCGGACGACCGGCGTGAACACAGCAGGGAGAAACCCGGGCAGAGCCCGCAGGTCCTACGGTCGGCGACGGGGTACATAGCTCTCGCGATGGCGCCGCGTAAAGACAAGCTCAAACAGACGATGGCAGAGGACCGCAAGCGCCTCTTGCTGCGTGCTCGGAAGTGGCCATACGCCAACATCCTGTTCGGCTCGACGGTGGCCGCGGGGGCTTACTTCGGATTTTCCTGGGGCGGGGACATCGCCCACGTCCTGTTGATGGGCTTTCTCGGCCTGATCGGGGGAGCCGTGCTGAAGAAGCCCTTCGCCCAGGTCGAGAACCGCATTTCCACCAAGCTCTACGACATGGCCAGTACGATCGAGATCGTCGAGCAGACTGACGTCAAGGACAAGAGCGCGCCCAACACCCTGGTCGACGAGTTCGGCCTCGACTACTGCGGCGGGCACCTCGCCTGGCGTGTCGACAAGGCCGAATTCGGCTCTCTGCAAGTCTTCGAGCGCGCGGTGGCCTTCAAGAACCTCAAGAATCGGCTGCGGATGCCCCTGGCCCGCATCAATCGCGTGACCGTGGAAAGCCTCGTCCAGGTTCGCATCAAGCATCTGCCCGATGTCTTCCTGCCCAACGCCGGGGTTTCGCGCAACAAGGCACTGGCTGCGCTCACCACCTTGTTGCGCAGGCAGCAGCGGTACGTGGTCATCGACTATACCGACGAGACGAACACCCATCGCTTCGTCGTGTTCTGGCCCCGGGGGGGCAATCCGCGCTATGCCAAGCAGGTGCGGGACGGGCTCGACGCCGTCTTGAAGAAGAACCACAAGGATCGCTCCGGCGCTGCCCACGGGACGACCCACCTGGCAGCCCCGGCGCCGACCGCCGTCGAATCCGAAGAGCTCAAGCGGACGGTCGCCGGCCCCCTCAAGCAGACGATCGTCAGTCGCGGCGGACTCCCCTCGGTCTCGAAAGAGGCGCTCGAGGCCGCTCAAAGGGCTTCGATGGCGGAGCAGGATTCCGTGCCCGAGCCCACCGCACCCACCGCCGTCGCGGGGTCGGCACCAGCCCACCTGTGCTCTTTTTGCAAGTTTTCGCTCAAGGATCCCGTCGTGACCTGTTCGGTCTGCGGCGCCCAGCTGCACGAGGGCTGCTGGAAGGCGAACTTCGGCTGCACCACCAAGGACTGCAAGGGCAAGCCCAGGAAGAACGGCGACGCCGGCGCGCAGGTCCAGGAGGGCCAGGGCCCGGTTGCCGTCCCCAGGGAGGTCATGTTCCAGGTGATCCTCGCCAGCGCAGGGCGCGACGATGCCGAACGCCAGGCCGTCGCGGCCCAGATGGCGGGCGTCTTCAACCTTCCGGTGGAGCGCTGCACGCAGATCCTGCAGAAGCTTCCGACCGTGGCCAAGCGGAATATCGGCAAGGCCGAGGCCGAGCAGCTGGCGGCCCGACTCACCCAGATCGGGGCTCTGGCCAAGGTCCAGCGGATGCCCGATTCCTGATTCGCCGATCGCCGCGACGAGGGCTCCGTTGGCTCGGTCGCCCAGGGAGCTTGCCGGCGGCGGCGTTGCAGGTGCCGCTTGACGGTGACCGGCCAGGCGGCTAGACTTATTTAACCCAATTAACCATTACCCGGAGGGTGCCGATCGTCCGCACTCGTTCGGCGCCACGATGCTCTGGCGTGCTTCCGGTTTGAAGGGATCGGGGCCGAAGGAGCCAAGCGGGGCCCGATTGCGCAGCGACCGCGCAGGGGAACCCGTTCCAGCTCCAAAAAAACAAAGAGGGAGATTTCGACATATGGCCACGGTTGAGGAAGTCCTCGAGGCGCTCTCCCAGGTCCAGGATCCCGAGCTGCACAAGGACTTGGTGACGCTCAAGATGGTCAAGGACGTTCGCGTCGATGGGGCTGCCGTCAGCGCAACGATCGAGCTGACCACCCCCGCATGTCCGCTCAAGAACAAGATCCGCGAGGACGCCGCGGCGGCGATCCGGCGCGTGGCTGGCGTCGAGAGCGTGACGATCGATTTCACGTCCCGGGTCCGCGCCCAGCAGGGCCCCCAGGCCATCGCGGGGGTCAAGCACGTCATCGCCGTCGGTTCGGGCAAGGGCGGGGTCGGCAAGTCCACCGTGGCCGCCAACCTCGCGCTGGCGCTGGCAGAGACGGGTGCCAAGGTCGGCCTGCTCGACGCCGACATCTACGGCCCGAGCATCCCCTTGATGCTGGGAGTCCAGGGGCAGCAGCCCCTTGGCGACGGCACGGCGCTCTCCCCGATCGAGGCCCACGGCCTGGCCGTGATGAGCATCGGTTTCCTGCTTCCGAGCGCCGAGGAACCCGTCATCTGGCGTGGCCCGATGCTGGGCGGCGTGCTGAACCAGTTCCTGCGGGACGTGAGCTGGGGCGAGCTCGACTACCTCCTGGTGGACCTGCCGCCGGGGACGGGCGACATTCCGCTCTCCCTGGTCCAGAGCATCCCGCTGTCGGGTGCGGTCATCGTCATCACCCCGCAGCAGGTGGCGTCGGCGATCGGGCTCAAGACCCTGCGCATGTTCCAGGCCGACCGCATCGAGGTGCCCGTCCTCGGGATCATCGAGAACATGAGCTCCTTCGAGTGCCCTCACTGCCACGTGAAGACCGATATCTTCGACGAGGGGGGCGGGGCCTTCCTGGCCGAACGCGAGGGTGTGCCCTTCCTCGGCTCCCTGCCGCTCTCGGAGGGCATCCGGCAGGGGAGCGACAAGGGCGTGCCGGTGGTCGTCTCGGATCCAGAGAGCGACGCGGCGGCACGGTTCAGGGCGATCGCCGGGGCGCTGGCGGGCCAGGTTTCCGTGAGCGCACACGGCCGTCGGTCCATGCCCGTGGGCCTGCCCGTCCTCTGATGGATATGCACCTACGCGACGTCGAGATGCTCGGCGATCTCTTCGCCGAAGTGGTCGGCGACCACCTGGGCCTGGGCATGCTGGCCGAGGCCGAGGCCGGTGACGTCACCCTCACCCAGATCTCGGCGCTGCGCTACGTGGCGCGCCACTCGCCCACCTATGTGGGGCGCCTGTCCGCAGGTCTGGCCATCAGCTTCCCGGCCGCGACCAAGGCCGTGGATCGTCTCGTTGCCAAGAAGCTCCTGGACCGGCGTGGCGATCCGGACGACCGCCGCAAGGAAGGCCTCGCGGTGACCGAGGCTGGGCAAGCCCTACTGGATCGCGTACAGAAGGTGCGCACCCGCCGCCTCGAGGGTGTCCTCGAGCGGATGGAGTCCGCGGAGCGCAGAGCGCTGACCCGTGCCCTGCGCGGTTTCTTGACCAGCGCCTTCCTCACCGACAACGCCCTGGTCGCCAGGACCTGCGAGCGCTGCGGATGTGACTGCTTCGATGCGTGCGTCGTGTATCAGGCGCACGTTGCACTCTACGGAGAGGCAATTTCCCCCTGACCTGGGCGCCCCCGAGCTTCAGCCGGCTCCAGGCGGCGTCAGGTTTTGGCCGGGATGAACTTCTTGGCGAACGCGAGCACCTTGTCGGCGTATGTCTCGTTGACCAGCGTCCTGCTGTGCGGCTTGTACTGCGCCGACCCCCAGTTGTAGGCGGCAATCGCCTCTTTCCAGTCGCCGTAACGCTTGTAGTTCTCTTCGAGCAGGGCTGCACCGTAGTTGATGTTGAAGCTCGTCGAGTCGCGAGCCATCGGGAAGGCGGCGGGATGAGCCCTCTCGTTGATCTGCATGATGCCCTGGTCGTCCGGGGTGACACTGCCACGCAGCACATGGCCACTCTGGTTGAACTGGCGCCACCCGGACTCCATTTCGCTCACCCCCTCGATGTACTGGACGGGAACCCCGTACTTCTTGGAGGCAGCCTCGAACAGTTTCTTGAGCTGCGCCCGGCTCGGGTTCTTCTTGGGGGCCGAGGTCTTTGACGACGTTTTCATAGACTGTTAATCGGCGAAGATCCGCTCATGCTTGCCCATGAGTCGGTTAAGCTTCGGCAAAGCCAAGCTTCAGGTTGCCCTGTACTCGGCGACGCTGTCGGGAGTCTCCCACAGGCGCACCGCCACGACCGGAAGACCCGCGGCCCGAGCACGCTCGAAGATGGCCTTGGCGATGTTCTCGGCGGTGGGATTGGCATCCATCTCGAAGACCGGCTCGCCCATCTGGCGCAGGATCCCGACCAGGGGATCGTCGGATCGCAGCAGCATCCTGTGGTCGAGTTCTTGCTCGATCCAGGTTCGGACCGCAGCGCGAATGTCCCCGAAATCGACGACCATGCCGCGGGAATCCAGGGCCGGAGCGGCGATCTCGATCTCGGCCCGGCCATTGTGGCCATGGACATGCGCGCACTTGCCGTCATAGTCGAGCAAGCGGTGTCCGTACGAGAAGTCGATGCGCTTGGTCGCGCTGAACATGGGGATTCCTCTCTCGTGTGGGGCGATCTCACCGAAGCGCTCGGCGGGGCGGCAGGAAGCAGCCAGCGTTGGTGTCACAGCAAGCTTCCGCCATCCACGGCCAGGAGCGAGCCGGTGGCGTAATTCGTCTCGGCCAGAAAGAACATGACCGCTGCCGCCACGTCCTCGGGGCTCCCCCACCGTCCCAGCGGGACCCGGGCCGCGATGCGCTCGGCCTGCGCTGGCTCCATGTCGGGAGGCGGGAGCATCGGACCTGGTAGCACCGCGTTGACCGTGACCGCCGGAGCCAGCTCCTTGGCGAGGGCTTTGGTCATCGTGATCAGGGCCCCCTTGGACACCACGTAGGGCAGGTAGCCCGAGTAGGGGCGCAAGGCGGCCCAGTCCGCGATGTTGACGACCTTGCCCCCGCCGGCTTGGTGGAAGTGGGGCAGCGCGGCCTGGATCACCCACCAGGGGGCCAAAAGGTTGGTGCCCAGCATCTGCTGCCAGTCCTCGTCGCGCACCTGCTCGACGGGGGTCCGGTAGAAGACGCTGGCGTTGTTCACCACGGCATCCAGGCCGCCCAGGGCGGCGGCGGCCGTCGCGACCATCCTTTGGACCTCGCCGGGGTCCGCGAGGGAAGCCTGCACCTCGACCGATCGTCCCCCGAGTAGGCGGCACTCGGCGGCCGTGGCCCTGGCGTCCTCGGCGCTCTGATGGTAATGCACGGCAACAGACGCACCTCTGCGCGCAGCGGCCAGGGCGATGGCACGCCCGACGCGTTTGCCACCGCCGGTCACGAGGACGGTCTTGCCCAGGAGCTCCATAGAAGGCAAAAATGTACCTTGAAATGGACCAGCGCGGACACCCACCAGGACCTTCGCCAGCTCGAACCGGCCTGCCGTCACGATTACCCGGAGGCCCGGGCGATCGCGTCGTGGCGCTCGTCTCGGGCGGACTCGACAGTGCGGTGCTGACCTGGTGGCTGCTGGAGCAGGAACGGGTCGTCGTGCCGGCTTTCGTGCGAGAAGGTCTGGCGTGGGAGGAGGCCGAGCTTCATCACCTGCGCCGATTCCTGGCCGCGCTAGCGAGGCCAGGCCTGGCTGAGCTGGTGGTCATCGAGCTTCCGGTCGCCGACGTCGTGGGCGACCACTGGAGTCTCGGTGGGCACGCCGTTCCAGATGACCGTTCGCCCGACGCCGCGGTCTACCTGCCCGGTCGCAATCTCCTCCTGATCGCCAAGGCGGCCCTTCTGGCAGCCCGGATGGACGCCCGGAGCGTCGCCCTGGGGCTGCTGGCGGGAAACCCCTTTTCGGACGCCACGCCAACCTTTCTCTCGACGCTGGCGTCGGCCTGCAGCCTGGCCCTCGAGCGCCCGTTCCAGGTGCTGGCTCCATTCTCCCGGATGGGCAAGCGGGACGTGCTCTGGCTCGGGGCGAAGCTGCCCCTGGCGCTCACGTTTTCGTGCCTGGCGCCGTCCGGCCTCGAGCCATGCGGATCCTGCAACAAGTGTGCGGAGCGGCGGCGGGCCTTTGCCGGCTCGGGGCTGGACGACCCCACGAGCTACGCGGACCGGCCCGGCGATCCCGCCACCGGCTGAAGCTCAGATCCATCCGGTCGTGGCGCGGACGACGCCTGGCCCGTACTTGTCGCGAAGGATCCGCCGGGCTCGTTTGAAGCCCGCGCTGGTGAGCGCACCGGCGGGCGAATCGTGGTAGGCCAGGGCCGGGGTGGACCAGACCTCGAAGCCGCGCCGCTGAAGCTCGTAGGCGTAGTCCACGGCGTAGAAATGGAATTCGGGAAGGTTGGCCTCATCGAACGGAAGTTCCCGCACCTGGGCCGTCGGCACGACGAAGCACTGCTCGTCGGGCGCATGCAGCTGGAAGCTGCCCTGGACACCGTTGAACGAGTAGCGATCGAGGATCTGCCCGCCCAGCGCCTCCTTCGACATGCGCACTCCGATCTGGGCCACCATCCGGCAGGCCGGATGCTCCTCGAAGACGGCCAGCGTCCTGGCAACCCAGTCGCGATCGAGCGGTCCCCAGTCTTGATGACAAAAGGCGATGTACTCGGTCTCGACCCGCGTGGCCAGGGTGTTGAAGAGACGTGCCGCGACCATCGCGTTCGCGCCGAAGTTGGGATGGAGCAGGCGCGTGACGGGTTCGTCGAGATCGGCCAGGAGGCGGTCCAGGAAGCGGCTCAGGGTCGCCGGCTTGGTGACCGGGCAGACGAAGGTGATGCGCGAGGGGCCAGGCGATGGGCGGCGCTCGCGACGGTCGGACAGCACCCGCTTCAGGAGACGAGCGCCGCGCAGTCGCCAGGCCCCGAGCTTTACGGCGATGACGGCGCCGTAAAGAGTCCCCGCCGCAAGGATGCCCAGGGCGATCCAGCGGGCCAGGAGCCCTGCCTTCGCAAGCGGTGCCGTAGAAAGAACCTCGAGGAGCACGTGGCATTTTGCCATGGGCGCCCGACTTCTGTTCGAGCAGCCGTAATTGGGATGAAGATCGAGTGACGGGCCTTGGCGAACCCCCTCAAGGCCGGTTAGAATCAAAGTTGCGGCGGGCCGAGCTTTCCATTCACCCGCTCGCAAGGCGATTTTCGAGGCGCCAGAGCAGCAAGGACGAACAGGGCTCA
>JAJXWQ010000002.1 GCA_021781555.1 bacterium | reverse complement strand
CCGGCAGCAACCAGACGCAGTTCTACGGCAACCACTACTTCGAGACGGTCAATATCGCGGCGGGCACGACGACGTACGTCCAGCCCTTCGGCAAGGTGGACGGCATCGGCGCGGGAGCGTCGATGACCAGCACCGTCACCTCGCCCAAGGATGGCTGGCTCGAGATCCACGCCAACACCATCACCGTGGCCGGCGTCATCGACGCGTCGGGCCGGGGATATGGCGGGGGTGGCGGGGGATCCATGTTGAACAACGGTGCCGCCAACGGGCAAGGCGGGGCTTTGGGCCTTTCGGGGGCGGGAGGCGGCGGGCAGTACAACGTGACCGCTGCGTCCGCCAGCTACACCAATGCCAGTGCGGCGACCGCGATCGGCGGCCCCGGCTACGGCGGCGCTGGCGGCGGGGCCGAGGCCGGGAGCACGCTGGGCGCCCGCGGCGGCTACATGGGCGGCGGCGGCGGCGGGTCGGCCTACCTGGCTTCGGCCCCGGGTAACGGCGTCGATGCCACGGGCGCCGGCGGCGTGGGCGGCAACGTCGGTGGCGGCTCGGGGGGATCTGCTCCGAGCTTCGTCGCACCGAATTACGGCACGGGATCCGGCGGCGGCGGTGGCAGTCCCGCTTCCCAGAACCAGAGCGGCGGCGGTGGCGGCGGCGGCTACGGTGCGGGCGGCGGTGGCGGTACCGGCGACATCGTCTACAGCGGCTGGGCGGATGCGGGCGGTGGCGGCGGCGGCACCGGTGGCGGTGACACCTACGGTGGCTCGAACAGCAGCGGTGGCGGCAATACCGGCGGCACCAGTTTCGGGCTGGGCTGGGCGCCGGGGATCCTGGCTCGAGCCAACGACGGGCTTGGCGGGCCTCCGGGCAACTACGTTCCCGGGGGAGCTGGAGCGGGCGACACCAGCACGGACATGTCCTGGCTGCTCGGCTCGGGCGGGGCGGGTGGAGATCCGCGCTGCATGGCCTGCTCTGTGCTCGGCGCCAACGTCGACGATGAAGAGACCGGGGCCGGCGGCGGTGGCGGCGCGGGCGGCGGGGCGATCATCCTGGTGGGGCAGTCCGTCAGCGTGTCGGGCACGCTGGCGGGGATCGGCGCCGCCGGTGGCGGGGGCTCGGGCGACGACGGCAATGGCGGCGCCGGTGGCGGCGGGGGCGGTGGCGGCGGTGGAGCCATCGTGATCCACGCCTCGAGCGTGGCGATTTCGGGCACCCTCAACGTGCTCGGGGGCGTGGCCGGCGGCAACGGCAACGGGGGCTCGGTCGGCGGCAACGGCGGCAACGGCGGGGTGAACTCGGCGACGGGCGGCACGATCAAGGTCTTCTACCAGACCTTCAGTGGCACCATGCCGACCACGGCGACGGCCGGTCGCGTGTACTCGGCGTCCTTCTAGCAGAGCGAGCGAGATGAAGATGAGCATCACGCCCGGCCGGTCGGCCGTCGCGGTCCTGGCGGTCCTGCTGGCGATCGGTTGCGCGGACAACCAGGCGTACGTCTCCACCGCGGCGACGCCCGTCCCGCGGACGGGGCAGACCCGGACGACGGGAACGACCACGACCTCCGGCACGATCACCGGCGAGATTCCGACGTCCTCTGCCAGTGCCACGCCGGCTCCGGCGCCGACGGCGAAGCCGACGACCGCGCCGGTGACGGTTTCGTCCGTGGCGGTGAGTCCCGGCAGCGCGACTTTGGACCTTCCCGGCAGCGGGTCGGGAACTCCCGTCTTCCCCTCTTCGGCCCAGCTTTCCGCGCTGGTGTACCTGAGCGACGGGACGAGCACCGGCAGCGTGATCTGGTCGTCGACCGCGACGCCGACGGTCACGGTTTCGGCCACCGGTTCGCTGCTGGCCGTTGCCGCGGGCAGGGCGGAGATCGTCGCCGCGGCCGTCCAGGACCCGTCCCGCACTGCCACCGCGAGTATCGTCGTCCAGGCGAACGGCGTGGTGGGCATCACGATCGATTGAGGATTCGATGCGACATCCTTGGATCTCCTCGGGCGGGCTGTTCGGAGCCCTGGCCCTGGTGGCGTGCAGTGCCCCTGGCAATGCCTTGAAGTCCGCGGCACCTGGGGTCGTGGCACCGGTGCCGGCGGCCTTGCCGCCGACCGGCGAGCTTCTGGTGCAGGTTGCGTGGCCCAGGCGGGTGCAGACGATTCCGTACAGCACGAACCTCATCGATCTCACGGTGGACAACAGCCTCGGTGCCCTCGTGGCCACGGCTTCGATCAGCCAGTCGACGGGTCAGACGACGAGCCAGGCGACGCTGACCATCCCGGCCGGCGATATCTCGGTCGCTGCCAAGGGTTTCGCCGGTTCGACGCTGGTGGCGCAGGGGACCGCGACCGGGTCCGTGGCGATCAATCGCCAGGCGCAGGTCGCGCTTTCGCTCACGCCGGTCTACGTGCCCACGGTTTCGAGCTTCCCGCCCAATGCCGGTCCCGGGGCGTTGATCGAGATCACCGGGTCCAATTTCGGATTCAGCCGGAGCGTGCCGGTGTCAGTCACGATCGGGGGGCAGCCCTCACCCGAGGTCTGGTGCAGCAGCGACAGCGATCTCGAAGCGGAGGTGCCTTCTGGCTTTGCCAGCGGCAGCGTCGTGGTGACGGCAGACGGGGTTTTGAGCGTCCCCGCCAGCGGCTTCTGGTTGCTGACCGCGGTGTCGCCCCTGTCGACGGACAGCGCGACGCTGTCTGTCGGGCAGGCGCTTTCCCTGTCCGTGACGGCGAGCGACTCCGCCGGGGCGGTCAGCGCTCCCAACCTGACGTGGGAGCTTCTTCCGGCGGGTGCGAACGTCTATGCCATGGCGAGCGGATCTTTCAGCGCCGCGACGGGATCGCAGACGGTCTTCACCGCATCGGCCACCGGTTCGGGCATCCTGGCGGCGCAATCCGGTACCCTCAGCGCCACCGCATCCCTGGTGGTGCAGTAGGTCTTTTCAGGTTGAGATGGGACCCGGTCGCGCAGCGTAGCGACCGCGCCGAGGGCCCCGTCCAGACCGGCCTACGGCTGATCCTCTCCGGAGTTGACGATGCCGCCTTTCGCCACGTCCGGCCAGGTGACCGCCCAGTTGCAGGCATTGACCAGGGCCTGGGTGGATAGCCAGTCGTGGCTGGCATCGTGCAGGTGGACCTGCCGGGCGGGATGCGGTGGGGGACGCAGGATGAAGAGGGCGGGGTAGTGCTTGGGGGCGTAGATCTGTCCGATGGCTGACGACGAGGCATCGGCCGAGACATCCACGCGGACGAGATCGAAGTTCTCGAAGGTCCGCTGCATGGCGGGAGCCGTCAGATCGTCGCGTTCGAAGGTGCGACATTCCTGGCAGCCGTCCTCGTACAGGTAGAGGGCCAGCACGGGGGACGACGCATCGCGGCCGCCCATGACCTGGGCATAGGCCTGCGGCCCGACCCTCCAGCCAGGCAGGTCCGGGCCGCGATGGGCATTCACCACGAGGCCGATCGTGAAACCCACCAGGGTCAACGCGATGGCCACGACGATCACCATCTGGAGCGGGTTGCGCGAAACGATCCACTCCAGGAGGTCCGCCATGGGAGTGCTCTTGCGCTTGAAGTTGCGCTTCTTGAGGGTCCTGGTGGTCGACCGTGTCGAGTCGGGGGCGGGTTTCGCCTTCTTGCTCGATCGAGGCGTGCTGGGCATGGCTTCTCTCCGGATCCGGGTACTGGCGGCTGGCTTCCAGCGATCGTTCCCCGCGGGTCCGGACCGCTAACGGTGGCGGCGAGGGGGCGAGGTGCGAACGCTCAGGCGAGTTGTGTGCCCGAGAGTCGTTCGGGCTCGGGGATGGACGCGGCTGGGGCCGAAAGGGCCGCGATGCACTCTTCGAGAGCGATCCGACCGTGGGCGTATGAGAGCCCGCCCTGCCAGTAGGCGATGAAGGGCTCGCGCAGCGGGCCGTCGCACGAGAGTTCGATCGTGGAACCCTCGACGAAGGTGCCCGCAGCCATCACCACCTGGCTCTCGTAACCAGGCACTCGATCGGCCACCGGCGTCACGTACGAATGAACGGGCGAGGCGGCCTGCACGGCGCGGCACACGGCCAGGAGCTTGCCGGGATCGCCGAGCTGGACGGCCTGGATGAGATCGGTGCGGGAATCGTCAGGCAGCGGATCGACGAGATACCCGAGCTCCCGGAAGAGTCGGGAGGCCAGGACGGCACCCTTGAGGGCCTCCGCCACGATGTGGGGCGCCATGAACAGTCCCTGGAACAGGAGGCGCAGGCCATCCAGAGTGGCGCCACCAGCAGCGCCGATGCCCGGGGCGGTCAGCCGGCAGGCGGCCCGGTGTACCAGGTCCGCCCGGCCGGCGACGTAGCCACCCGCCGGCACGATGCCGCCACCCGGGTTCTTGATCAGGGATCCGGCCACCAGATCGGCTCCCACGTCACAGGGCTCCACGGCCTCGACGAACTCGCCGTAGCAGTTGTCGACGAAGACGACCGTGCCCGGGGCTCGTTGGTGGACCGCCGCGGCCACGCGGCCGATCTCGGCGATCCCGATCGCCGGCCGCCAGGCGTACCCCCGGCTGCGCTGGATGTGGACGACGCGGGTCCGCTCCGAGAGCGCGCCGGTGACCGCCTCGAGATCGATGTGGCCGTCCGCCTGGAGTTCGATCTGCCGGTAGGTGATCCCCCATTCCTGGAGCGATCCCTGGCGCGATCCGCGCAGACCGATGACCTCCTCGAGGGTGTCGTAGGGCGCTCCCGTGACGACCAGCAACTCGTCGCCCGGAGACAGTGCACCAAAAAGGGCGACCGCGATCGCGTGCGTGCCGGATGCGAAGCCCCCCCGCACCAGGGCGGCCTCTGCACCCATGACCTCGGCGAAGACAGCCTCGAGACAGTCCCTGCCGAAATCGTCGTGGCCATAGCCCGTGGTTCCGGCGAAGTGCTCCTCACCGACGCGGTGCGCCTTGAAGGCGTCGAGAACCTTGCGCGTATTGTGCCGCGCAATGCCCTCGATCGACCTGAAGGTATCGGCAGAGGCCCTCTCGGCGCTCGCAACGGCGGCATCGGCAGCTGCCCTCTGGGCGCTTGCGACAAAGGCTGCGGGAGCGCGGGGTGGATCCAGGTTCAGCGCGTCGAGTTCCATGCAGGGGATCTTCGCATCCTTGGCCGCCGCCGTCGATCAAGCCTCTCGCGCATCCTTGCCATCGGCATCGAACTGGGGACTCCCCCAGGCGATCGTGGGCAGGCCCACGTGCAGTCGCACCGGGTCCCCGCAAAGTCCCCGAAGGCCCAGACGCCCACCGGCCGCGGCCACGAGGGCTTCGAGCGCCGCCAGCCGATCTGCAGGGGGCTGCGCGGCGCCGATGGGATCGGTTGGAGCACCGAGGCTGCAAGGCGGACCCTCCCCCTGCACGTAGAGGGCCGCCCAGCCACCGGCGATGGCCGCCCAGATCTCGAGGGTCGTCCCCTTCGAGGCGCGCTCGGCCGCCTCGACGACCATCAGTTCGAGGATCTGATCGAGCTGCAACGAAGACGTCCGCAGCACGACGGCCGGGGGCGGCAGCACGCGAAGCTGGCGGCCCATGCACCGGATCCGGCGCGCCACCGCGGAGATCACGCGGTCGAAAGCTGCCGGGAGGTCCGCCTCGGACACGGCCTCGAGGGGATGGTTCCGATCGAGCGATCGGATCGTGTCTTTGAGGTAGGTGGCCATGAAACCGAGCGTACGATCGAGGGCCGCGGTCGACCTGCGGACCCGCTCGGGATTGGCCGCGGCCAGTTCGATATCTTCGACCAGGAGTCCCATCGAGTGGAGGGAATTGCGGAGGTCATGGACGACCTGGCGCGCGAAGGCGTCGCGGTGCCGGGCGAGCTCCGAGGCGAGCCGCTGGCCTGCCAGGCTCTCCAGGGAGTTGCGGAGCAGGTCCGAACGACCCAGGAGGTGGCTGGCGAGCTCGGCGGCCTGCGTGCAGAGGATGCGCGCCTCGGTCGTCGGCGGGCTCGAGGTGGCCCAGCGGACCGCGACCCGACCCTCGCCCCGGGGGGTGGTCACGGGTACCACCAGCTTGCATCCGCCCGGGGCCGCGCCGAAGAGGCGGGTGAGGGCTTCGTCATCGAGATCGAGTGGCCCGTGGACTTGCTGGCCGACCGCCAGCTCGACCTGACCAGCTCCCGCCGCCACGACCAGAGAGTCCCTGCCGGTTGCCTCGAGAATTGCGACGGATCTGGCTGCGAGCTTGTGGCGGAGCTGGACGGCGAACAGGTGGAGGCAGGCGTCGGCAGACTGGCCGCGAAAGGCCCGGAGCGTGCCCAGCGGTAGCTCGGGTGGCCGGAGCTCCGCGTTCGGAGGACGCTGGCCGAGGGCCTGCAACTCGCTGGCAAGCCTCGGCGACAGGGCCTCGGCTGCCCGTTGCTCTTCCGGCCTGAAGGCAGCAGCGGTGCGCAGGACGACCATCACACCGACCGTATGATCCCCGGCCGTGATGGGGATCAGGAGAACCGACGCCGCGGGAGCATCGGGAACGGGCCAGCTCTGGCTCGCGATGACCTGCGGCTCGGCAAGGAAGAAGGCCGCCGCAAGACCCGGAGCCGTGGGCAGGATAGGGCCGTCCAGGTCAGGAGCCCAGCGGGCGGAAACGCTGGCCGAGAAGGCCGCGAGCTGAAACGCTGCCCTGGCTTCGTCGAAGGTCAACAGCGCGCAGGCCGCGTGGAGATCCTCGGCGATCCAGCTGACGAACCCGCCGATCCCGGTGCGGGTTGCCGCAGCCGCCACCAGCGCCAGCAGGGGAGAGGGTTCGCGGATCATCGACCGTCCACCCCGAGGCTGGCCAGCAACGCCTCCGATTCGTCCGTGGCGGGACTGACGGAAGGGCCTTCAGCCACGGCAAGGACCTGCAAGCTGCGACCGACCTCGAGCGGACGGCCGATCTTCCTGGCGACGTCCACGGCCCGGCGCGCCAGGGGTACCGCCTCCTCGGGCCGGCCCTGGGCGACGAGAAGGCGAGCCAGGCCTCGCCAGGCTCGGACCTTGGCTCCTGCAGCCGAACCGGCCACCGCCAGTGCCCGATAAAAGGCACTCCAGGCCTGCGCGGCACGTCCCGCCTGGGTCAGGATCTCGCCCCAGTTGCCGTAGACGTCGGCCAGGATCTCGTTGGCGCCCAGGCGTTCGACGCGGGCGATGGCATCCTCGATCGTCGCGAGTGCCTGCCGGGTATCACCCTTGCGGGCCAGTATCGCGGCCAGCGTGGCCTGGGCGATCGCCTGGCCCGCACTCTCGCCCGCTCGAATCTTCTCGGCCAGCGCCTGCTGGCAAGCGTCTTCGGCGCGATCGAGCTGGCCGAGCACCAGGTAGAGCGACGCGAGGTTGTTCAAGATGGCACTGGAGGTGGCGTCGTCGCGTGCCGCCCGCGTGATGGCGAGGCCGCGCTCGTAGCATTCCAGCGCCGGGCCCCAGTCCCCGACCTCGTAGTGGGCATTCGCAAGGTTGTTCAGGGCGTTGGCGATGCCGGGCAGGTCCTTGCGGGCCTCGCGGCCCTCGAGGGCGATGCGGTGCTCGGTGAGCGCGGCGGCAAACCGCCCTTCGCGGTAATGGCAGATGCCGAGGATGGAATGTGCGAGATCGCGGTCTACCGAGGGAGCTTCCGGAGCCAGGGCAATGGCCTCGGTCGCCAGCGAGCGGGCTTCATCGTAGCGACCCTGCCGCAAGGCGATGGTCGCCAGCTCTGCCACCAGGCTGGCGCGAGCGGCATCGTCGTCGTGACCCAGGGCCACGAGACCCTCGTTGCAGTAGGCCGAGGCGAGGCCGAAGTCGCCCAGGCGCTCGAGGCACTGCGCCAGCAGGCGGCAGGCCGCGGCGCGTTCCGATCCGCGCAGCGAAGCTTGTCGGGGCGCCAGGATCTCGACTCCCTGGGCGTAGCGTCCCGAGGTGAGCTCACAGTGCCCGAGCCCGAGCCAGATCTCGGGTGCGGGGGGGCCGGCAGAATCGGCCTCGAGGGCTCGCTCCAGGTGAATCCGGGCCTCCTCGATCGCGTTGAGATCCTCGGCGGTCCGGGCCGCAGACAGGAGGGCCCGCCGCAGGGCCGCGGGATCGGCGGAACGTTCGTAGTGCATCACCGCGGCGAGGGGCGAGCGTGGCTCGAACAGGGCGCCGGCTCTCCTGTGCAGGTCGATCCGCAGGGAGGCCGGGAGCTTCGAGGCCAGCAATCCCGCCAGGTAAGACGGGGCCAGCGCGATGCCTTGCGGCTGGTCTTGCAGGAAGGCCGGTAGGGCCACTGGCTCGAGGTCGAAGCCCTTCAGGACGGCCTCGGGCGGCAAGGGGAAGCGAAGAATGGCGAGCGCCTCGACGAGCCGTCTGACAGCGGGCTCGAGCCGAGCCAGCAGCTGCTCGGCGGCTTCCTCCCAGGTCCGCGGCAGTGGGGTCCCCGGCACGCTCACGAACGCAAGGAGCGACAGCAAGCCCGGATTGCCGCCCGAGATCATCGACATCTCGGCGATACGAGTCTCCCCTGCGCTTGCCCCGGCGAACAGGCGCGCCAGCCGGGTCGCGTCGTGGTCATCCAGCGGCCCCAGTTCGATGAACGAAGGCGCGAGCGGAGCGAGCAGGGATTCGATGTCGGCTTGCCGGATCGGCGTGTAGGCTGCGACGACCATGGCCTCGGCTTCGAGTCCAGCAAGCTCCCGGGCCAGGGTCGACAGCCACGCACGGCACCTGGAGTCGAGCCAGGACAGGTCGTCCACGAGCACCAGGGTCGGGCCCTGCTCCCGGATCGTGGCGGCAACCGTGGCGGCAGCCTCGCATTCGATCCAGTCCGGACGAACGGCCAGGATCCGGCCTCCCGACCGGTCGACCTCGTCGGCCAGCTCCAGCGCCAGGCGTGTCTTGCCGGTCCCGGCACCTCCGACCAGCGCAATGGCGCGGCACGGGCGGACGCTCCCGCCCGCCCATGTTTCGCGCAGGCTCGAGAGCTCCCGCGCTCGGCCGACAAGTTCTGGTGTAGGGAAATACATCGGAGCATGCCATTATCGCAGAACCCTCGGCAGTAAGCCAGGTTCGTCGACCGTGCGGCGATCAGCTATGCGTCAAAGGGTGATGGCGATCCCGGGTTCGCCCACGATCTCGCCGATATCCCAGCCCTGAGCGCCGTTGCGCTGCAAGGCCTGCAGGAGAAAGTCGCGCTTGGCCGGATCCACGGCCATCAAGAGGCCGCCCGAGGTCTGGGCGTCGGCCAGTATCAAAAGGTCTTCGTCCGGGAGGCCGGGCACGACCTCGAGCTCGCCGCGCAGGTACGCGAGGTTGCGCCGGGTGCCGCCCGGTGCGATGCCTTCCCGCGCCAGGATGTGGACGAGGTCCAGCAAGGGTACGGCGTCAAAGGCCAGAAGCGCGCCCACCGCACTGGCCCGAAGCATCTCCCGCAGGTGGCCGAGCAGGCCAAAACCCGTGATATCGGTGCAAGCGTCGACCTGGACCTCGAGCGCCGCCTGGGCCGCCCGGTCGTTGAGGGTGGACATCCAGCCGATCGCCTCGGCAAGGGCCTCCGGGTCGATCCGATCGCGCTTGGCCGCCGTGGCCAGGATGCCGGTGCCGATGGGCTTGGTCAGCACCAGGCGATCGCCGATCCTCGCCCCGGCGTTCCGCAGGATGCGATCGGGATGGACGGTGCCCGTGACGGCCATGCCGAACTTGGGCTCGCAGTCATCGACCGTGTGGCCGCCGAGGATTGCCACGCCCGCCTCCTCGGCCTTCTGGGCCCCCCCGCGCAGGATCTCGAGCAGGACCTCGCCGGACAGCGTATGGATGGGGAAGGCGACGATGTTGAGGGCCGTCAGGGGCCGAGCGCCCATCGCGTAGATGTCGGAAAGGGCATTGGTCGCCGCGATCTGCCCGAAGGTATACGGGTCGTCGACAATCGGGGTGAAGAAGTCGACGGTCTGCACAAGGGCAAGATCGGGCGCCAGGCGGTAAACGCCCGCATCGTCACTCGTATCGAACCCCACCAGCGTGGCAGGGTTTCGGGGGATCTGTAGCTTTCCCAGAACCTGGGAAAGATCGGCCGGGCCGATCTTGGCCGCTCAGCCGGCGGCCTCGGTCATGCGGGTCAGCCGGATCTGGTCGCGTGAGTGAGCCATGGACGTATCAGTCTACCATCGGGCTTGCCGCCAGGTCGCAAGAATCGGCGCCGATCTGACGGCAAGCCAGGGCGGTTCGGCCGAAACGGCCAAGGGAATGTAGTAAAAGTTTGTGTTTATTTGTTAATAAGTGGGGTACGTGAAGATCGGTGGAAAGAGGAGAGCCCAGGATGGATTTCATGGCGTGCTGCCCCGTGTGCCAGGATCTGATGCGGCCGGACACCGAGAGCGGCGAGGAGTTCACGTGCCCATCTTGCCGCGCGATGCTCGATATCCTCGATGACGACCTCTCGATGTTGAGCCTGCCGCCGCACGAGGACGTGACGTTCATTCCCACGTCGGACCTGCTCTGGATGCCGGTCGCCCTCGTCACGTAGCCGCCAGAGCCAGGCCCGCTACCGGCCGGGTGGGAGCCGGTTTTCCCAGTCCTGGAAGTAGGCGGCCGGGTCGGGCTTGCGGGCGACGGTATCGCGAAAGAAGGCGACCATGGCCCGCAACGATCCGAAGTGCCTGCGGGCGCGAGCAAAACGTCCGAGATCGCGCTCGTAGGTATCGAAGAGCAGGAAGTAGGCGTTGTTGAGTGGCTCATCGAGGAACCGGCCGTATCCCGGCCGGTGGAAGGCAAGGGTCCGGTAACGCGTTTTGAACTCCTCGAATAGCGCCTGGCGACCGGCGATCTTCTGCTGGGCGGTGAGATCCGTGCGGGAGTAGAAGGTCCGGAGGTCGGCGATCGCACTCGCGATGAAGGCGCTGAACGTGGCCGAGTCTTGCTGCTCGTCGACGGCTTGCCGGTACTCGGGCGCGTTCATTCCGAAGCGTTCGGCAAGGAACTCCAGGCTGCCTTCGTCCCCGACGTAGGTTGCGAAACCCTCGTTGAACGTGGCGTTGCCAGAAAGGAAGACGGTGCCATGGGTCATCTCGTGGATCACCGTGTTGGCGATGTCGCCCGGCGTGCCGTGAAGCATGGTCGAATACAGGGGATCGCGCAGGATGCCGAGCAAAGAGAAGGCTGCGACGCCCCGGACATAGGTGTCGAGGCCCCGGCTTTCGAGCTTTTGCTGCTCGGCCAGGGCATCCTTCTTGCTGAAGAAGCCCTTGTACGGCACCGCGCCGACGATGGGAAAGTGCCAGAGGTGAGGTTCGAGCCGATCGCGTGGCGCTGCCGACACCACGTAGGTCAAGGCGTCGCGGCCTACGTCGACGTAGGTATCGTAGTTGCCGGTATTGCGCAGGCCGATGTGGCTCACGCCGAATTCCTTGGCCTGGTGGGCGATCTCGGCGAGTTCGGCCTGCCGCGGCGGTAGCTCGCGAAGGGCCTCGGCGAGCGGTTTTTGCCGCAACAGCAGGCTCGCCTGGCTCAACCCCTGCCGCAATGCATAGCCCGCCCAGCATCCCGACAATCCCACACAGGCCATCACGATCGCAATTCCGCGCAGCAGCCGCAAGTTTTGCACCGGCTTGGGCATAAGCGTCATGGTAGCACTCGCCAGTTGAGGGACGGTCGTGTCGAAGGTGAACGATACGCCTCCCATCGGACCGCACTCTCGCCCTGTACCGGTGGAGGCGCACGCAAAGCAGGCCGGGGGCAACCCCCAGGGTCATGATCACGACGTGTTGAGTCTGGGTGCGTCGCGACGGATGGTCATGCCCGCGCTGCCCTCGCGAACGCCGCTGCTTTCCGGCGCGTACCTGGCGATCGTGGTTCTGGTGCTGGCCCTGGTCCTCTTCGCGGCCTGGTGGGGGGGCGAAGCTGTGCTCGCGGGTGTCGGCATCGGCTGGGCGACCGGAGCCCTGGTGTGGCTCGTGCGCAAGGACCTGGCGCGTACCTTCCGGGATCTCTTCGGCTAATCGATTTCGCCCGGAAGGAGTCGGGCCCGGGGAGTCAAACGGGGCCCGGTTACATGCTCGCCCGCTGGGTATGGCTCTTCCAGTGGCTTGGTCCGGCCAGGGGGCCGGCGAGCTTTATGAGCGCGGAGCGAGCCCATGTCGACGCACCCCAGGGACTCCCTGCTGAAGGACATCCAGGCCGGATACTTCGGAGACTACCTGGTGGCCAGGGGCCTGGTCAGTGCCGACCAGCTCAAGGCCGGTCTGGCCCAGCAGGCCGACGTGAACTCGTTCCTGCGCATCGGCGAGGTGCTGGTCAAGCTGGGCTACCTGTCCTCGGAGGCTCTCGTCGTGGCGCTGCGGGACTTCAAGGGGCAGCTCCGCCTTGGCGAGCTTCTCATCTCGACCGGGGAGATCCGATTCCTGCAGCTTCTCGATGCCCTCGAGGAGCAACGGCGGACCGGAGACTCGATCGGCCAGGTTCTCGTCAACCTGGGCTCGTGCTCTCAAGAGGCCGTGAACGAAGCCCTCGAGCTCCAGCAACGGGTCTACGTGGACTGATCCGGGGCCGGTCGCGCGGGGCTTGGAGTGCTAGCGCTTGAGGTCGGAGCGGGTGTACACCACCGCCTGGTTCCAGAGTTCCCGGAAGTGGCGCTCTGCTAGCTCCTTGTCGACTTTCGAAGCGGCCTGGCGGGGGGCGTAGAGGGCGGACCGATAGAGGTCCAGGGCCTGCATGGATGTGAGCTGCAGGCGGATATCCGGATCCCCGTGCCAGCCCTGGAAGAAAAGCCATTGACCGTCCACGTTGGCGACCGTCACGTGCGCCGGCCGCTGCCGGCTGCCGGGCGGTGGCAGGAGCACGAATTGCACGAGGTCGTCGAGGTGCAGCGATCTGCGATCGGCCTGCGCGTATAGTTCGGGCCGGGAGTAGAGGGCCTCCAGGCCGGGAACCAGGAAGAGGCGGAGGATCTCGAAGAGGCCATCGGCCGAGAGTCCGGTGATGGCGCGGCCGGTGGAATCGACGCCGTGGGCGGCAAGGAGGCCCGGCAATGCGAGCGCCTCCCGCCGTAACAGCGGCACGACCAGGCTGGGCCGAACTCCCTCACGCAGGCCTTCTCGCAGCTCCACGTCACCGTTGTGGATGGCCACCGTGTATCCCACCCCGTTGTCGTCCTGGATGATGATGAAGAGATCCTCGTCGACGTTCGTGATGGCGTCGAGGTTGCGCGCCGCGGCGGCCGCCTGCTGCATGGCCCGGTAAACCTGCGGGTCGTGACCCGTGTAGGTCGACGGATCCCCTACCGCCGCCATCGGATCCGGCTTGAGGAAGGAGTGGAGGTAACGAGAGCCCATGCGGCCGTTCAGGTAGTCGAACTCGGCCGCATGTCCCGTCAAAGCCTGGCAGCCCGCGGCGGGAAGAGCGACGATGGCGAGAACCGGCAGAAAACGGGAGAGGCGGTTCATGGCGACTCCTGGATGACGGCGGCCGACCGGACGGAAGGTGGTCATGGCCCGGGCGAGAAGAACGCGTCCAGCCTACCATGCGGGCAGTGGCGCGGGCAGGCTGGCGCTCCGATCCGATCTTTATCGGGCTTTTAATCGACTTTTCATGCCATGGGGCTAGAATCCTTGAAGGGAGGTCGCGCTGATGACCATCGTCCGGGCCGGTGGCCGCCGTCATGCGGCCGTGCCGCAAGCGGCCGTCGTGGCAGCGTCGCCCGCACCCGCCGCGCTGGCGCCGGATCACCTGTCCTGGTCTCGCAAGCCCGAGTCGGTTCCGATGGCGCACGCGGCGCCGGGGAGCCGCCTGGCCCGGCAGGCCCTCGTGGCGCGCTTCGCCGACGAGGCCGGAAGCGCACCGGTGGTCTTCCTCAACTACGACGAGACGGTGTCGCAGGGCGAGGCGAGCGCGTCGTGGACCCCCGTCGGCAACCGGCGATCGGGCCCGCTGCACCCCGATGCGGCGGCTTTTCGAATCGCGTCGTCGCACGCCAACGGCAACCCGGACTCGACCATGGAGGTGGGCTTTCGCCTGGCCAACGCGGGTGACTCGCCCCTGGTCGTCGAGTTCTCGGGGCTCGACATCGGGCCGCGGGATGGAGCGCAGCCCAAGGGCTACATCAAGGTCCAGGCTCCGGACGGGAGCTCCGGGAGCGGGCGGATCTCGATTCCGCCCGGGGGGCAGGTCGATGTCCCGATCGCAACGGTCGGTCCCCACCCGGCGGGCGGCAATCCCCGCGACGCTGCCCGCATGGTGACCTTCACTCTCGACGCCAAGGTGGTCTCGGGACGGGCCGCGGCGTTGTCGGTCCTCGACGTCGCAAGGTTCCCCGCGGCCCCCCCGGGCACGGTCATAAGGGATGCGGGCGGGCCGAAGCACCACGAGGGGGTCTTCCCGGTACAGGTCCAGATCTCGGAGCCACCGGTGCTCGGCCCGGATAACGTGGCCTACGTCAAGATCCGCGGATCCAACGCCCACCATGATGCTCATTACTACACGCTGCACCGGGCGTTCGTGGCGATCCGGGCCGAGGATCCGCCCACGGATATCGTCTTCATGGGGCCAGGGGGGATGACTCATCCGCTGGTGGGCGGGCATCCGCTACCGGCGATCGGGGATGTCTTCGACGGCAAGGAGGAAACCATCGCCGGCAAGACCTACCAGGAGGATCGGCGGCGCGTGGAATTCGCCTTGCCGTTCAAGCAGGCCGTGGATCAGGGGTACCTCGAGCCGACCGGTCGGACGGATGCAGCGGGCGCCGCGATCTACGAGCTCGACGTTCGCTTCGTGGCGGGGGACAACGGGGATCTCGGCGTATACGGCCGCTGGTAGGCTTGCCTGGCTTCGCCAGCCGCCCGCACGCACGAGCTGACCTCGTTTGCTCCTGCGATGGCGATGATGCTAGACTAGGCCGGGACCAAGGTCGGGATGGTGTACGGTGGCAACATCCAGGAATGCAGCCAGGCTGCATCCCCTCTCTGGAGGATGGTTGCTGCAGTCGGGCCGCCGGCCCAGGGAGAACTGTGAGCGCTCTTTCACCCGACTCTAGCTCGTGCCGCGGGATGTCCCCTTTTTGGGCGCGGCGCCTGCAGGTGCCCGGCGCATGATCGAGCAGCTCACCAACCGGTACCGGGTCCTGTCCACCCTCGGCGAGGGTGGGATGGGCGTCGTGTTCCTGGTGGAGGACACGAGCAGCAACCGGCACGCCGCCCTCAAGGTCCTGTCCAAGATAGCCGGTGACGGTCAGGAAGCGCTCTTGCAGTTCAAGCAAGAGTTCCGGACCATGACGCGCCTGCGCCATCCCAACACCGTCGAAGTCTATGACTACGGCCAGCTTTCCGACGGCACGCCGTTTTTCACGATGGAGGTGGTTCCGGGCAAGGGGCTCGACGAGCTCTTGCCGCTTTCCGCCGACGAGTTCCGCCCGATCGTCCTCCAGCTCGTGCGCGCGCTGGGCTACATCCATCGGCAGGGTCTGGTCCACTGTGACATCAAGCCCGAGAACATCCGGGTGACCCCCGAGGGCCAGGTCAAGCTCATGGACTTCGGCCTCATGGTCGACGCGGGGACCTCGGGCGGCACGATCCGGGGGACGATCGCCTACATGTCCCCGGAAGTCGCCCGCCGTGGCAAGATCGACGCCCGCGCCGACTTCTACAGCCTCGGGGCCCTGGCCTATCACCTGCTGACGGGCGCTCCGCCGTTTCCTGGCGAGGATCCCGTGTCGGTTCTCCGCGCCCACCTGGACCTGGAGCCGCCGCCGCTGCGCAACCTCCTGCCCGGAATTCCCGAGGATCTCGAGGATATCGTCGATCGCCTCCTGGCCAAGGATCCCCGGGCACGATTCCAGAGCGCAGGAGAACTCCTGGCGGCCATGGGCGACGAGGCGGGCGAGGATGCCACGGGGGTCCTCCTGGGCAGCCCCATGGTTGGCCGGCAAGGCGAGCTCGACGCCCTGAACCAGGCGATGGCGGGGTTGGGCCAGGGAAAAGGAGCTAGGCTCAAGCTCGTCGGCGACCTGGGCTCGGGCAAGAGCCGGTTGCTCGAGGAGTTCCGGTACGCGGTCCAGCTGGCCGAGATCCGGATCCTGGCGGGCACCGCTGCCGAGGGCTGTGCCCCGTACGGTCCCTTCCTCGCGCCCCTTCGCGACCTGGCGCCCATGGCGTCGCTGGATGTGCTCGGACGCCACCGCGGCCTGTTGTCCCGGCTCCTGCCCGAGCTCGACGACGGTGGCGAGGTGGTGAGGCTCGAACCCATCCAGGAACAGTTCCGGCTCAGGGCGGCGATCGGCGAGCTCATCGCCGATGTCGTGAATGCGGGCCGCAGCTCCGAGGCTGGGGGCCCGAAGGGCGGTCTGGTCCTGATGCTCGACGACTGGCACTGGGCCGACGAGCTGTCACGCAAGCTGCTCGACTACCTGGAGCGGACCTTCGAGGGTCTGCCGGTGCTCTTTGTGGTGGCGAGCCGCGACGAGGAGGCCGACGCATCCGGCATCCTGCGTTTGTCGCCGCTGGCCGAGCCGGATGTCGCCGAGATGGTGCGCTCGATGCTGGGTAGCGGCGAGGTCGATGACTCCTTCCTCGCCACCTTCGCGCAGATCACGGGGGGCAACCCGCTCTACATCGAGTCCTCGCTGCGGCATCTGCGCGAACGGGACCTGATCGCCAGCGAGCAGGGTCGCTGGGTCGCGCGAACCCAGCTCACCGCGAGGCATTTGCCGAGCAGCATCCAGGACCTGGTCAAGGAGCGTCTGGGCCGCTTGACCGAGACGGCGGCGATGCTGGCCCGCGCCGCGGCAGCGATCGGGCGTCCCAGTTCGCTGCCGCTCCTGGCGCGAGCGGCGGGATTGGGCGAGGAAGCGCTCTTCGAGGCTCTCGAGGAGCTCCGCGGGGCCGGCATCCTGGCCTCCGAGAACGGCACGATCGCGTTCCTGCAGGGGCAGGTTGCAGAGGTCCTGCGGGACGAGACTCCGGCCGAGCTCTCGGCGGACCTTCACACGCGAATTGCCTATGCCCTGGCCGAGGAGCAGCGCGATGGCCTGGAGGCCACCAACGAGCTGGCGCGCCACTTCCTGGCCAGCCATGATCGCTCACGGGCCGTGATCGCGGCCCTCGATGCGGCCAAGCGCAATTTCCAGCTTTATGCCCTCAACGAGGCCAGGACCTTCTTCGAGGAAGGCTTCGCCCTGCTGGCGCCCGACAGCCGGATGGCGCGGATGGAGTACCTCTACGGCCTGGCCTCGCTGGCGCGGTTCCGCGACGACCAGGATCTGGCCATCGAGAAGTACAAGGAGGCCTTGGCGCTCGCCGAGGAGTTCGCGGAATCCGAGATGGAGGCCCGGATCCTGACCTCGCTCGGGATCAGCCACCTGATCCGCCAGAAGTATGACGCGGCCCTCGACGTCCTGACCCGCTCGGAGGCCGTTTGCCGGCGAACCGGGGACGGGCGCGAGCTCATCCGGTGCCTCCAGACCATGGCGCGGGTCCACTACCGGCGGGCGGAGCCGCTCAAGGCGATCGAACGCAGCGAGCAGGTAGTGGCCGCAGCCCGCGAGGCGGGCGGAAAGCTCGATGACTCGGGCTCCCTGGCCTTCATGGGGTTGATGCTCGTTTCGTCCGAGGTCCCCGGGCTCGATACGCCCACGCGCATTCGCAGGGGCATCGCCTTCCTCATGCAGGCGATCGACAAGAAGCGCGCCCTCGGCGACAAGGTAGGCATCAACGACAATCTGATGCTGCTGGGCAATGCGCAGTGGGTTTGTGGCGACTTCCCCAGGGCACGCAAGACCTTCGAGGACAACCTCGCGGCCGCCCGGGAAGTCGGAGCCAGGAACGACGAGATCTTCTGCTACCTCAACCTGGCGATCCAGAGCCACGAGCTGGGCGATTTCAAGGCCGTCGACGCCTACGCATCACGGGGCCTCAAGGAGGCCATCAGCACCAAGAGCGCGGATCTCACCATCATCGCCGAGATCCTGCGGTCGGTCGCCCTTGCCCACCTGGGTCGGCCGGGCGAAGGTCAGCGCCTGCATGCGGCGGCGATCGCCAAGCTCGAGGAGCTTTCCGCGGAAGTCCAAAGCGGCATCCAGCTTTCGATCCTGCCCTACGTTGCCGAGCGTCAGATGTTCTGCGGCCAGGTCCTGGGCGCCCTCGCCTCGGCGCGGGCCAGCTGGGATCTGATCCAGGAGACCAGGATGCGGGAGTACGAGCAGCGCACGCTCACGCTCCTGGGCGAGGCCTATTTCCGGCTCGGCGAACTCGAGTCCGCCCGCACCGAGTACCGCAAGGCCCTCGAGGTCGGCACCCAGACCGGGGCGGTCGGCACGATCGCCCGTGCCGTCGCGGGCCTGGCGGCGATCGCCTTCAAGGAGGGTGATCTGGTCGAGGCCGGGCGCCAGGCCGAAGAGGCGCACGGTCGCGCCTCCGAGATCGGCGCAACCTACCTCACCGGGGAGATCGCCCTTCTGCGGGGCCGCATCGCGCTCGTTCAGGGCGACCGCGCGCTGGCGGAGCGGGCCTTCGCCGACGCCCAGAGGTGCGGGGAGGACGCCGCTAGCTTGCACCTGCGAGCGCTGGCCCTCTTCGGCCTGGGGCGCGCCGGGAATCGATCCGAGGCGGCGGTACGGCAGGTCCGCCAGGCGCAGAACCTCTTGCACGATCAGATCAAGAGCCTTCCCGCGGCCGATGCCGAGGAGTACGTGTCGACCGAGGAGCGCTGGAAGCTCCGGGTCGGCGACGTCACGCCCGAGGAGCTTCCCGGCCACGAGGTCGAGGCGGCGGGGGGAAGCGGCCGCCAGCGCCTCGCCCAGCTTGAGCGCAAGTACCTGGCTCTGCTCGACGAGCGACGCCAGGTGGGAACCGAACTCGAGGAGGCTGCCTCGGCTCGCGAGCGACTCGAACGCCTGCTCGCTTTCACGGCTGAGACCAACAAGGAGACGGACCTCGATCGTCTCTTGTCGGGGATCATGAATCTGATCGGCCAGATGATGGGGGCTGACCGCGGCTTCCTGCTGATCGCCGAACCCGACCGGGAGGGGCATCCCTTCACCGTCAAGAGCAGCTACAACATCGACGTGCGCGACCGCCGCGAGAAGACCTGGCAGGTCTCGCGTTCGGTAGCGGATCAGGTGGCCCGGACGGGCGAGCCCGTCTTCTTGCAGGACACTCTGGCGGGGAACGAGGCCTTCGAGAGTTCGAAGAGCATCCAGGATCTCGGCGTGCGGACCATCCTGTGTGTGCCTCTGCGCGCTGCCGCCCGTACCCAGCGCGGCTCGGCGACCCAGGCGGTGGCCCGGGTCATCGGCGTCATCTACCTGGATCGCCAGTCCGTGACCCATGCCTTCCAGGAGCGGGACTTGGTGCTGGTCGAGGCCCTGGCTGCCCAGGCCACCCAGGCGATCGAGAATGCCCGCCTGCACAGCGATGCGTCGGACAAGGCCGCCAAGCTCGAGCGTTTGAACGAGCTGGCAAAGGTCGTGAGCACGACGCTCGATCTGCCCAAGGTCCTCGGAATGGTGGCGGACAAGACTCTCGAACACACGGGCTCGGAGCGGTGCTTCGTCTTCTTGAAGGACGACAGTGGCAGGCTCGAGTGCCGCCTGGCCAAGGACGCGTCCGGCGCCGATATCACGGATCAGGGCGATCAGGTCTCCACGACGATCACCCGCCAGGTCCTCGAGGTCGGCAAGTCGGTGGTGGAGCTCGACACCCGCAACTCCGAGGTCTTCCAGGCGCAGAAATCGATCCTGGACCTGGAGCTCAGGACCGTGATGTGCGTGCCGTTCCGGATGCCCCGGGCCGAGTCCGTGACCAAGCGCCGCGAGATCCCCCCCGAAGCCGACAAGCGGCACCGACCGGAGGTCGAGGCGAGAGAACCTCGCGACGAGTTCCACGGCGTCCTGTACGTCGATTCCAAGGTGGTGGTCAATGCCTTCACCGATCGCGACCTCCAGCTTCTCGAGTCGATCGCCAGCCTGGCGTCGTCGGCCATCTACAATGCCCGGCTGTACGAGCGTGCGACCGTCGACGCGCTGACGGGTCTTTACTTCCGGAGTTTCTTCGAGCGCAAGCTGGCCGAGGAAGCCGGGCGGTCGCGGCGCACCAACTCCCCGCTCTCGGTGTTGATGGTCGATGTCGATCACTTCAAGAAGTTCAACGACACCTACGGTCATGCGACGGGCGACGACGTGCTGCGGCTCGTCGCCCGGACGATCAAGGGCAATATCCGCGAGGAAGACGTCGCGGCGCGGTTCGGCGGCGAGGAGATGCTGGTCCTGATGCCCGATACCCCCGTCGACGGCGGTGGGGTGCTGGCCGAGCGCCTGCGGGAGGCCATCGAGTCCGCTGTCCACCTTGGCCCGGGCGGCGATGAGCTGCACGTCACCGTCTCGATCGGTGTGGCGCAGCTCGTCGAGGAGGATGCCTCGCAGACCTTGATCGAACGGGCCGACGCCGCGCTCTACGATGCCAAGCACGGAGGCCGCAACCGGGTCGTGATCCGTACCGTCGGTTAGCTGTCCGATCTCCGGATCCGCAGCAGCTCCCGCGCCTCGTCGCCCGGTCACGCCGATCGCCCGCCTGGACCACGGGTTGAAGGTGGTGGGCTTTGGGGAAAACGGGTCCCTCGGCGCGGTCGCCACGCTGAGCAACCGGGCCCCGTTTGACTCTCCTGGCTCGAATCGTGCCGTGTGACATGAATATAATTTGATTTGCGATACATCTTGCCCTATGACCGATACACGACGGTCATGGAGGTTCAGATGGTCAGCACGAAGGTTTCGGTGCCGGGGCCCAGACCTGGCGCGAGCACCAGGGGAAGGCCAGCGCCGCACCGTGGAGCTGCGGCGGGCCGGGTGGATCCGGCGGCGCGTAGAAAGGTCCGGCGTGCGTCACGGCGGCGCGCTGGCGTCCGCTTCGATCCCCGGCGGCTGGCGATCGGGTGCGTGCTGGTGTCGACAGCTGGCCTTGTCCTCGGGATCGGAATGCACCATTATTCCGGCCTGCTGGGCACCTGGCCGGTCAGTCGCGAGCGCGTCGATGCGGAGGTTGCGGCGCTGGGAGCGCGCCCGCCGCTCCTGCTCGCGCCGCCAAAATCCGATCCCTACCGCTGGTTGCTGCGGTCCGATCCGCCCCTGGCCGCACTCGTCAGGCAGCGTCTGGAGGACGAGGCTGCGCTGCGGTTGATCGCCAGGCGGCTCGGCGCGGCTCCGACTCCAGCTGACATCGGCCGGATGGAGCTACGCCTGCGCGCCTCGGCCGCCTGGCAAGCCCTGGCCCGGTCGCGGAGCTGGAACAAGGCCGCCTGGCAAGCCATGGCCGAGCGCTGCGCCTGGCAGGAGCGCGCGATCGAGTCCCTGGCCACGCCATCAGCTCCACCACGGACCGAACTCGAGTCCATGTACCGCCAGCAGTACCGGGGCGCCGGGGCGGCCGTATCCTTCGCGCGGGTGCGTCCGGCGCTGGTGCGCCAGGCCGATCGCCTGCACAACCTGCTGCTCCTGCAGCGGCTGGTCAGGGCGATGCGGGCGCGGTTGCGAACGATCGTCTGGGATCGGACCCTGGCGGCCGCCAGCCAGGGCCAAAGCGGAGAAACCGCATGAAGTGGGCGGCTGCAGTCGTGATTGCCGTCGGGATCGGCGTCGGCTCGGGGCTCCCTGCCTGGGGCGAGGCGCGCAATGGGTTTGCGGCAGACCAGACCGCTGGCGCCACGATCCCGGTGCCGCCGGGCGTCGCCGCTGGATCGGTTTCGGGCATCCGAACGCACTGGCTGGGCGGTCAGTCCCGTAGCTTCTTGATTCCCGACGCCAGCGGTACGGTCTGGCTGCGTCGGATCCGTCCACAGGTCCTGGAGCGTTCCGTGCAGACCTGCGAGATCGCGACCACTTCCACGTGGACCAGGGTCGACGATCAGCTCGTTCCCGCGAACTTTCTGCACGATCTCCAGACGGCCCAGCTCGACGTCACCGTCAAGCGGATTCGGGCCAAGACGTTCTGGGAGAAGGCGGCGGGATGGGTCGCCCCGCTCGTCACCGTGGCCCTGGCCGTCGGGCTCGCCCTTGCGTTGCCAGCATCCGGCCTGATCATCGCCGGTACCGCCGCCGCCGTCCTCGCCATCGAGATGGCCGGAGCCTGGGTGAGCTCGCATCCGGGAATTCGCGCCGTGAACCCCCTTGCTACGGACGCCGCGGCCCTGTCGGTCAGCTACGCCAAGCTCGTCCAGGCTCAGCAAGCCTGGAAGCTCGCAGGTGCGATAGCCAGCGTCCGATCGAACGGCGTCGAGCTGCGAAATGGCGCCGATTCGTCGGATCTCGGTCGGGTCCAGGGCGACTTCGTCTTTTCGGACGTCCACCAGAGGGTGCCCTACACCTTCATGGTCGTTTCTCCGCAAGAGGAGCTGCCCTTCGACGGGACGGACTTGAATACCGAGCGCAGCTTGACCACGGTTCGCGATCCAGATCCGCCCCCGGTGGAGGCCCGGATGGTCGAGCGCGTGGCGATCCCGGGCTACACCCGGCAGGAGTTCCCCGGCTATCTCGATCCCGCCGCCGGCCTCATCGCCCTGCAGGAGGGCGAGCTGGAGGTGCAGCCGCAGGGCTGCCAGTTCGGGCGGCAAATCGCGGTCAGCCGGGCGGTCGCGGCGAAGTTCGAGCCGAAGGGCGCACCGGCCTTCGAGGTCAAGCCAGTGCTGAGCGAGGTTCGGACCGCGGGCCTGCTCACGGCGATCTACGGCAACGCCGAGCTCGGGACCGTGCGGACCCGGACCGAGGCCGTCTTGCCGCGGGCTGTCCCCTACCACATCACCAACCACATCGTCATCGCTTCGGATGTCCTGGTCCTGCACCGCCGCAAGCAACGCTTCGGCTGGCCAGGGTGCCGCTGTGGCCAGTTCGGCTGCATGTGCTGGAGCCAGCCCTACGGCACCGTGGCCCACCGTACCTTCACCGTAGATCTGTCCGATCGAGGCGTCTACTACGACGCAGATCTGGCCGCGTCCGCGCTCGACGCGTACTACCACATCTCTGGCGGCAAGGCCCTCGGAGCCCAGGTCGCAAGGCTGGCACACATCGAGACCCGGACGCGAACGGTCACGCTGGACCCCAGACCCGTGGGACTGCTCCGAACGATCTGGCGCACCCGGCCCGAGCCCGAGGTCTTCGACGAGCTGGTCCCTGCCTCGCTCTATGCGCAGCCCCGGAGGCCGGGCGAGATTCCGCCGAGCTGGGGGCCGCTGATACTCGCAGACTCCGGGAGCTGGTCGGGCGCGTCGCAGGCCTTGCGCGGGTGTCCGGAGGGCGGGTCGGCCTGGCCGCCCGGACAGCCACCGGCCTCATCCGGTGGGAGCCTGGCGATCGCTGCCCCGTCGCCTGGCCCGGCGGCGAGTTTCCGGGCCTCCCCCGCCCGCAATCTCACCGGGGTGGGGTTCCAGCATCGGTCCCTGGCGTTCTCGACCGGAGCGGAACGGGGCCTGCTCTTCAGGCCCCAGATGCGCCAGATCGAGGCCCTGTCGCGCTCGCACGCGGCACGCCACGGTCGCCGGGAACGGCCGAGCCACGGGACGCTGGCACCGGTGCAACCGCCGCGACCGCGCTCTCTGGCGGGGCACGCCAGGCCCGGGGCCGGGGGCCGCAGCCGGTGATCGAGACCTGCGCTCCGCTCAGGTCTTGAACAGGTTGCGGAGCTTGCCGAGCAAGCCGCCTGTCGCTTCGAGTGCAGGCGGGCCCGGATCGCGCTGCGAGATGTCCCGGGAGGGCCGTGCCGGCTGCTGGACGGTCTGCGAGAGGGGCTGCGTCTTGGCCGGCCCCGGACGTGGCACGGCTGGCGGCGCGACCTCCTGCGGGCGTGGCGGTGGGAACAAGTTCGAGAGAACGGGCTGGTCCTTGAAGTTCTCGTAGAATCCGCAGATGGCGTAGGCCTTGCCCTTGATGCGCTCGATCCCGATGGCTTCGAGGGCCGACCAGGCCCGTTGCGGGGGGACCCGTTCGGCCTCCCGTAGCTCCGAATCGCCCGTCTGGTACGCGCGGTACGCTTCCTCGTACTGGTAGATGCACACCTGCGCACGCTGCTTGACCTTGGGATCCGAACCGAGGGCACCGGCGATCGCCCGCGCCATGGCCGCGCCTTCGGCCGACAGGTTCGCCAGCAGGCCAGCAGCCGGATCGGGCGGTGGCACGAGCGGGACGATGGCGAAGGCACTCTGCCCGCAAGGCACCGGAGGCTCGGTCGTGTCGGCCGCCTCACCGGCCGGAATCGTCGTGCAGGACCCGGCCCAGCAGCGCGCGTGGTACAGGGCTCCGCAGTCCTCACAGGCCCCGGCCTCGGCGGCCTCCTCGAGAGCCTGTCCGCAGGCCTGGCACGGCTTGCCAATCAGCGTGGCGGGGAGCTTGGGCTCGAGCGGAGTCGCGGGGAGCTCGGTCAGCTTGAGCCCCGCCCGGAGGACGGCGATCGAGGGGGCGAACAAGGTCGTCAGGTGGCGGACGTACTCCAGATCCTGGCGAACCGCGCCGGTCTTGCTCTGGACCTCCTGCTGGAGATTCTGGGTGGGCTGGCCCTTGAGCGGTCGGGTAGCGTCGGTGGGGGACCGACGCACGAATTCATCCCCGAACGGCGTCGTCTGCGATCGGGGAGCCGGTGAAGGCGGTCGATTCCTCTCGTCCATGAGGTCCGGGATTCATGTACCCATCCGGCCTGGCCGCCAAGGGCCTACAGGATGCGTCCAGACCGGATCGGGCCACGCGCCCGGGAGGCGAACCGGCAGGGCTTCAAGACCGCGGGGCGGCAAAGCCCACGGGGGCGCGGAAGGTCGAGGGTTCGACCTTCTTGGGGCGGCGGAAGATGAACGCGGGTTCGGTCGCCGTCAGAACCCAGCCATCGGCCCCGAGCTCGTTGAGCCTGGCCTTGAGATCCTTGCCCAGGTCCGAAACGACCTCGTACTCCCACTCTTGTTTGGATTCCTTGCTCTCGACGATCTCGGGGACCGGCGGGGTGGCCTGGCTCGAAGGGGGAGAAGAGCGTCTCATCATCGATTGGTTCCTCCGGCGCCATACTACCATTCTGGACTTGCCGGGAACACGCCCTTGGTATAAGGAGATTTTACGCGGCCAGGCCTTGCTCCGACCGGTGAGAGCTGGCGTGTCGGGCGTCGTGGAGAGCACGGCGCGGGAGAGTCGAGCGAGGATGAGCCTGGAAGTCGAGTTTTGCGGGATCCGGTTCCCGAATCCCTTCATCGTGGCGTCCTCACCGCCGACCACGACGGGCGAGATGATCGCGCGGGCCTTCGCGGCTGGCTGGGGCGGAGCCGTCATCAAGACGGTCGCCCCCGAGGGCGAGGTGATCGAGAACGTGGCGCCGCGGTTCGCCGCGATGAAGGCGGACAGGAAGCGGATCGTTGGCTTCGAGAACATCGAGCTCATCAGCGAGCGCCCGCTGTCGATCTGGGAAAAGGAGTGCCGGATCCTGAAGGACCGCTACCCGGACCGCGTCCTCATCGGGTCGTGCATGGCCGGTGGTGCCGACAAGGCGGGGTGGCAGGAGCTCGTGGTCCGGCTGGAGGATGCCGGTTGCGACATGGTCGAGCTCAATCTCGGCTGCCCGCACGGGATGCCCGAGCGCGGCATGGGCTCGGTATGCTCGCAAAATCCGGAGATCACCGGCGCTATCACCCGCTGGGTCAAGGAAGTCGCACGCAAGCCCTTTCTGGTCAAGCTCTCGCCCAACGTCACCGAGATCACGGTCCCGGGTCGGGCTGCCGCCCGGAACGGCGCCCGGGCCCTGTCGGCGATCAACACGGTCAATGTGCTCCTCGGGGTGGATATCGATCGCTTCGAGCCTCTGCCCAGCGTAGCCGGCAAGACCACCTACGGCGGCTACAGCGGGGCTGCCGTGCGACCGATCGCCCTGAAAGCCGTATCGGATCTGGCACGCCACCTTCCGGACGTGGCGATCAGCGGAGTCGGAGGCATCGCCACCTGGCGCGACGCGGTCGAGTTCCTGTTGAGCGGCGCTGCCACCGTGCAGGTCTGCACCGAGGTCATGCTGCGGGGGTTTGGCATCATCGGCCCACTACAGCGGGGGCTCGAGCGCTACATGGCCGAACACGGCTTCGAGCGGGTGTCCGACCTGGTCGGCCTCGCCTTGCCCCGGATCACCGACCACAGCAAGCTGGACTTCGACCACAAGCCCAAGGCCGTCATCGACGCGTCGGCTTGCATCCGGTGCGACAAGTGCTACACGGCTTGCGAGGACGCAGCCTACCAGGCCATCGAGCTTCCCCACCCCCGCATGGCTCCGGTCAAGGCGAGGGGAGTCCCGATCGTCCATCTCGAGCTCTGCACGGGGTGCAGCCTGTGCCAGCACGTCTGCCCGGTGGATTGCATCAAGCTGCAGGAGGTGGCCGGCGCCCCCGGCGAGGTCAAGGGGTCACTCGGCTTGAGCCTCGGCCCCGACGCCACCTACCCCGGGGCCGCGCGCTGGGACCGGCCCGGGGGCGCGTCCGGAGCCCCGTCCATACCTGCGGCTACGAGCGGCGATCGCCTGGCCGCCAACGCGTAGCGGCGGACGCTACGTTCTGGCCGCGGGGCGGGCGATCTCGGCCGTTACCCAGCGGGCGTCCGAGATCGGGCCGATCGCCCGGGGATCCGGCTGCCCTGCCACGAAGCAGAACTGCCCGTCCAGGATGAACGCGTGCTCGCCCTCCATCATGCCGCCGGCTTCCGGCACCGAGTTGACCCGCAAGGCCAGATCGGCCGACCATTCGGGGTAGGGCCCGAATCCCACGATCGCGCTACCCGCGGTGGGCCAGGTGGAATGCCGGGCGCATCCGGTGGACCGTCCGACCTCCGTGATCTCGAAGACCAGATCCTGCTCCCGCCGGGCCAGCGCCAGGGCGCACCGGCAGGCGAGTTCGAGCCGGAGACGACGATCCGAGGCGGCAATCAACGCGGGGATCTCCTGTGACGACGGTGATGGCGCAAAGGCGAGTGCCAGGCTTGGCAGAGGTGCGGCGCCACGTGAGGCGATGCAAGGACAAGGTACCATGGATGGGTTCGAAACCCCTCGATTCCCTCGTGGGCCCCCTTTCGAGCGAAACTCCCCTCAACGTCCCCCCTGATAGATGAGGCGAGGGTAGATGCGGCCCGGGCCAAGCCAGTAGACGAGATCGTCGTAGGTTGCCCACTGGGCCGAGATGATGGAGTCGCCGGCGACCTGGAGCACCAGTGCGACCCCGTGGCGGACGTCCCAGCGCACGAAGAGGTAGGTCCGCCCGTCGGTCCAGATCTGATGGGGATAGGTCGCTGCGTAGCCGATCTGGGACTCCTGGACGTCCGGATGATCGGCGTGGATCCGGTACCAGCCGTAGCCGCCGGATCCCTTGTGGCCTGCCCACAGGATCAAGGCCCGGCCAAAGTTTCTGGTGGGCGGCGCATAGACCGCCATCACGTGGTCGCGACCGTTGGGCGGCAGGAAGATGACTCGTGGCCTGATCTGTGGCCTGACCTGCGGTGGCTTCCGGGGGGCGACCCGGATCGAGGCGATCGCCGGAGTCTGCCGGATCTCATGGCGGGGTTCGATCCCCGATCCGGGGGCCGGCCGGCCGTGGCTGGGCTGCGACAACCGGGCGGAAGTCGAAGCGTGGGCTGGAACGGGAACGGCAAGCTGGTGGGCCGAGCGCTCCGGCCGCCCGGCCAGGAGCAGGATCGCCGCGGGACGCGGGGTAGCGTGCAAGGACTTCGGGGCGGTCCTCGCGATCGTTCGGCCTGGCTGCGCTGCGGCCTTCCGGGCGGGGCTCGAGAGGCCTGAGCTCCGGGGTTTCGAGGCCAGCGATAGGACAGCCGGCGCCACGCCCGGAGCTCGCCCGGGGGGCGCCTGCCCGGCGCTGCTGGCGAGCCTCGAGCCTGGCTTCGGGTGGACCGACTGCGATCCCTTCGGCGATCGGGCTGGCCGCCGAGGAACTTCGGGCGAGGCGGCTCTGGGGGGCCTCGCGGCCGGGGCGGCGGCGATCAGCGCCTCCGCTTGCCGCTCGAGGACGGGGCCGAGCGAGACCGCGATCTGGTCGAACGGCGGGTGGACGTCGCCTACCGCCAGCACACCTGGCCGGCTTCGCGGCGCGAGCTTGAAGAAGACGTCGGCCGAACGCGTGCCCCGTGGGGCGATCGGGAGCAGCAGGGTGTCGGTCGAAGGCCGGGTCCCGGGCAAGAAGAAGTAATCCTGCGCGTCGGTCGCGTTGGCCTGGAGGTGGAGGAAAACCTCGTGGGACCGGGTTAGGTTCTCGATCAGGACCCGGGCGTGGATCCCCGCTGGCGTCGCCTCGAGGCTCTGGACCGTCACCCCGAAGGACTCGTTCCCAACCTCGACCAGGGGCTCGGCGGCAGCCGCGACCGAGAGGAAGGCAAGCACGAGCAAAAGCAGGAGAAAGGTCTTGAACGAGGCCATCGCGACAGCTCGTTATACCCAACCAGCCAGCCAGTCGCGCGTCGAGCTCCGCCGGCCCGGTGGCGCGGGCGCCCACGTGGGCGATAAGATTGCGTCGACATGCCGGCTTACGTGCTTTCGGGCCTCAATCTCCGGACCTATCCGCTGGGCGAGAACGACAAGATCCTCGTCGCACTGACGCGGGAGAGGGGGATCGTGCGCCTGGTGGCGCGGGGGGCTCGCAAGCCGAGAAACCGCTGGGGGGGGAGGCTCGAGCCACTCGTGAGGGCCACCCTCGAGGTCTCGACCGGGCGGGGCTCACTCGACGTGCTGACGAGCTCGCTTCCGTACGGTCCCAGCGCCACGCTCATGGCGGATTTCGACCGCTTGATGGCCGGCTTCCGTCTGGCCGAGGCGGCCATGGCGATCGTGGCGGAAGGGCAGCCCAACGTGGCCGCCTTCGACTGGCTCGAGGCGGCACTCGATCTTCTGGCCGCAGGGGCGCGCCCGGAGGCGGTCGGCTTGTGGTGCGAGCTAGGCCTGCTGGATGTGGGCGGCTACCGTCCGGAACTCGATGCCTGCGTCGTCTGCGGAAGACCGGTGGCGGAGTCTGCGGTCGGTCCCGTCGCGTACTCGGCCCAGGGGGGAGGAGTGAAGTGCGAGAGCTGTCCAGGTTCGGCTCGCAGCGTCGGTATCGAGACCCTCGCCCTGCTCGGGTCTCTGCGCGATGCCGAGGCCGAGGTGGTCCGCAATCTCACCCGCCCGCTGCCGGGAGAAGGCGACGCCGCGTTGCTTCTCGCCGACACCCTCCAGGCCTGCGCCGACGTCAGGCTGCGCGCGAACGCCATGGCCAGGCGCCTGTCGCCTTGAATTTTCCTCTGCGAGCGTCATCTCGCGAGATTCCCTCCGGGCCAAGCCACTGGCCACATGGCGCCGGCCGACATACAATGTAACAAACCGCTCGGTCCCCACGCCCGGGCACCTCTTTCGCACCATCCCTCGCACGAAGACGTGTAGGAGCCTCGCGATGCTGGACGTCGCCGCGCGACAGGCCACGCTGTCGTTTCCCGCCCTCGACAATCCCGACTGGGATCACGCCCGCACGCGGAGACTTTCGCTGCGGTCGCGGGCTGCCGAATGGAGCCAGTCGTCGTTGACCCAGCGCGAGGCGGACGGGCTTTACTACCACCGCACGGATTTTGCCTACGAGGGCCTGCTGTGCCTCGTGGCAGGCGAGAACTGGAAGTTCGTGGATCGCGTCGGCTTCGGAGTCTTCGTCGACAAGGCCCCGTGCACGCTCGTCGCCACCGGGATGGAGGCGACCCCGGACGTGGTCACGTACCGGTTCGATTCCGACCACGGCCCGTTCATCGCCCGTTACCGGCTGCTGGATGTGAACGAGCCCGATGGTTCGGTCGACACCATCTGGATGGGCGAATACGGCTTCGCGGACGAGGGTCCGCGTGGCGAGGTCCTCATCGACATCAAGCCGCTGTTCGACATACGGCACATGTACTACTACTCGGATCCGGAGGGCCACGCCCTGCGGACGGTCTCGAACCAGGTGGTCACGGTCCAGAACAACCGCTGGATCGCCATCGGCACCGACACCGAGTTCGCGTTCATCTCGGATCGCCATGGCTGGGATCTCTTCTACTCCCTGGGCGTCGGGAACCGGGAGCTGGTGGATGGGCGCATCTGCTTCCAGCGGCAATACTTCCGCGGCACGGCCCTCGGGAGGGTGCGGCTGCGCGGCCCACGCTGCCGCTTCTTCATGGCCGCCTCCACGAGCGAGGAAGGGGCCATCCGGAAGGTCCAGCATGCCAGCGTCATGGCCGGCAAGCTGATCGAGGACTCGGAGCGCCGGCTTGCCGAGCACATGGATCTCCTGGCAGACGTGCCGCGGGATGTCGCACTGCGTGCATATGTCATGGCCGAGAAGTTCGGCATGAACGCCGGAGGCTATCGCGTGCCGGAATCGGGTGGCTGGTGGTTCCGAACGCCCTGGTTCCGGACCATCTTCGCGGGTTTCATGCACTCCTGGCGCACGCTCGACATGCTGGGCAAGCACGAGGTCCTCGAAGGTGCCCTCAGGCTGGCGATGCAGTACCGCGACAGGCAAAGCGGCAACCTGCCCAATCGCGTTCCCGAACTCAAGAGTCATCAAGAGCTCTGGGCCCAAACGGGCCGGTTGCCCGCCGAGTACTACCAGGGCTGGGATGCGCTGATCTCGATGTTCGCCTGGCTTTCCGAGGCTCGGCCGGACTTGCCCGCCGACCTCCGGGCGGAGCTCAAGGAGACGTTCACCACGGCCTACAAGACGTTCAAGACGGCAAGCACGGATGCCCGGGGCGGGCCCCCGGTCCTGGCGGATAACGGCCTGATCCTGTCGCTGCCCAGCCATTCGTGGCTGGCGGGCCGCCGCAAGGTCTGGGCCGAGGGGATCCAGGTCGGGGATCTTCCGATGCGCGTCGATCGGAGCTGGCAGGTCGAGGACATCGTGCGGTTCCAGGACGGGCACTACGCCTGGGAGCTGTACCAGTTCCCGACTTACTACCTTCCGGAGCTCAACGCCCAGTGGATCCGCATGCTGAGCTACGGGCTGGAACTCCTGGAGGATTCCCCGGGAGATGACTCCACCCCGGCCCGGAGCCTGGCGACCGAGGTGAAGGCCGTGCACCAGAAGGCCTTGCAGACTTTCAAGCCGCTGTTCTGGAACCCCGGCATCGGTTACCTCTACAACCTCGTCACGCAGCAGGGACGGGCGGATCCGATGGTGACGGCCTGCGGAGTCGAGGCCGCGGCCGAGCTCCTGAGCGAGGATGTCTTCTCGCTCGCGGATCTGGCGGCGATATGGCGTTGCCTCGAGCAGCAGCTGGTGGTGACCCGGCATCGCGAGGGCAGGCCGGCGCTGTTCGGGATCCTCACCAAGGATAGCGAGCAGAGGATTTTTTACGGCGATCAGCAGTATCACGAGGCGGTTTGCTTCCCGCGCTTCACGCCCTACGTGATCCACCTGCTGCGCAGGATCGGCGAGGGCGAGATCGCCGCGCAGTTCCTCGAGACCAATCTGGCGCACATGTTCGACGAGAGCGTGGTGTTCTACGCCAGCGAGATTCTCAGCTTGCCCGAGGGGGTCAATCCATCCCCACACCCCGCCACGTGTCACGATCCGGTGCCCGTAAAGAATCCCATGCAGTGGGCTTCTTTGTGGTGCGATCCTTATCTTTTCGACGACTGAGGGTACCACCCGTCTAGGATGCTTTCTACCAACCGCAGGCCGGGTCGATGAGACCCCCGATCGACTGGGCCCGCATCTTCTACCAGCTCGGCAGCTTGGTGCTGCTCGTGGTGCTGGGCTACGCCGTGATGTGGATCTGCGGTTACCTGGCGGGAGTCCTGTACATCCTGGTCAGCGCCTTGCTCGTGGCCTACGTGCTCCAGTTGCTGGTCGATCCGCTGTCCCGGCGGATGCCTCGACTCGCGGCTGTGGCCATCGTGGTCGTGCTCGTGCTCATGCTGGCGTCTGCAGCCGGGTCCCTCCTGGTGCCCCTGGTGGTCCTGCAGGTCCAGGAGCTGCTGAAGTCCGTGCCCGTCGCCGCCGACCGGCTGCATACCCTGACCCAGGGCATCGAGAGCACCCTGGCAACCCGGAACGTACACGTCCAGATTCACCTCGAGAATCTGGTCGTACCGCGTCTCCAGGACCTCTCCGCGTTTGCCACGAGCCACGTCGGGGCTTTCCTTACCAGCGGCTTCTTTAGCTTCTTCTCGGTGGCCATGACGCTGGTCATGGCCTTCTACTTCCTCAAGGACGGCCAGCGCCTGTGGCAGCAGGTGAGGGATTTCATCCCCGAGCCGGCGCGGACCTCCTTCACGTACTTCCAGCGCGAGCTCGATCGGAGCCTCAACGCATACTTCCGGGGGCAGGTCATCAATGCCTCGGTGGTGCTGGGGGCGTCCACCGTGGCGTTCACGCTGGTGGGCATGAGCTACGGCGTGGTCGGCGGCCTGATCTGGGGCCTGGCCGAGATCATCCCGATGTTCGGGACCTATATCGGAATCGGGACCTGCTTGCTGCTCGCCGCCCTGCAGGGCGGGGGGGTGGTGCTCAAGGTCGCTCTGGCGGCCCTTGCCATCCAGCAGACCAAGGACAACATCATCTCACCGCGCGTGATGAGCCATACCACCGGTCTTCACCCGGTCGTGATCATCTCGGCCGTGCTCGTCGGGATGAGGATGGCGGGGTTCCTTGGCATTCTCCTGGCCATTCCCCTGACTGCTGTCGCGGTGGCGACCCTCCGGGTCTACCTCCATCCCCCCGAGGGGAGCGGAGACGCCGCGCCGGCGCCGCCCGCCGAAGCCCCCGAGGCGGAGCCCTCGGTCGATGCCAGCGTGGCCGGGCTCGGCACCGAGGCCCGCCAGAGCTCGACGCCGCCGTCATAGGGAGGGATGCCTGGCCCCAGATCGGCGGTCAAGGCTTTCTCGAGGTCGGCGGTGCTGACCCGCAGGGCAGGAGCCCGTGCCATCGGGTCGTCGAGGATGGCGTCGGGGCCGATGAAGCCGATGACCACGGCGAAGTGGCCGCCGTCGAACGGGTGAGCCAGGCGATCGGCGTAGGCAGGACCGGGGTTGAGGTTCAAGATGACCAGATGACCGGGGCTGGCCTCGGCGGCGCGAACAGCCCGGAGGCCATGCACCTCGCGGGCCGCCAGGCCAAAGCGTGGGGCCGCGGAGAGGATCTGATCCGGGTAGGTCCAAGAGCCGGTCTGGTCGGATCCGGTCATCGCGACCCGCGCATCGGTGATGAGCTCCTGGGGCCCGACCTTGGGTGCGACGCCCAGTGCGCGCAGGACCATGGCCAGGCTGGCGGGACCGCAGTTGGCCGCGTAAAGATCCGTGGCGTCGGGATTGTAGGCCGACGCGTACTGGGTCAAGAAGGAGCGATCGGCCAGGGCGACCACTCCGCGACGGGCGGTGGCGAACGCGCTGGCCTGGAGGCTTGCCGTCGCCACCGGTGCGGGGGTGAGGGGGCTTGCGGCCCACGGGCCGAAAGAGGCCAGGAGCCAGGCCATGAGGGCATTGAGCGCCATGCCATGCCCTTGTACCCGGGTGCCTCCGGCCCGGGTTCAGCCGCCGATTTTCGATTTGTAAACTTTGGCGTCGGCGCTGGCCCGCACGGCGATTGATCCGCTCCGATGCGGGGTAGAAGGCCTTGAGAAGACCAACGATCGTAATGCGGGTGGCCGGCAGAGCTTAAGTGTGATTAACTTTAAATCGAACTTTCCCCCGTCCGACAAGAAGAAGATGATGAGTGACAACCCGAAGGCGACCCAGGCCAAGTTTCCGGCTCCGGCGCCGCTCAACCGCGGGGATCGCGGGGACTCCGATCGCGTACCGGGCCCCAGCCACCGCGAGCGGTGAGGCGTTCTCCGGCTGCGGGCAAGCTGGCGCGTTGCCAGGCTCTGATCAGGCGGCGGTGGCCCGTAAATCGGCGACCGCGGTCTTGATGTCGGCGGATCCGAAGACCGCGCTCCCGGCCACCAGAACATTCGCCCCCGCCTCGAGGATCGCCCGGGCTGTCTGCGTCGTGACGCCCCCGTCCACCGCGAGGTCGATCTCCCGATCGGCGATCTGCTGGCGGATGCGGCGAATCTTGCCGAGCATCTCCGGGATGAACCGCTGGCCCCCGAAGCCCGGATCGACCGTCATGACCAGCACGATGTCGACGCAGGGCAGGAGATAGTCGAGGACCTCGGGGGGAGTGGCGGGGTTCAGCGCGACGCCAGCTCGCATCTTGGCGTCCCGGATCGCCGCCAGGGTGCGACGGTGATGGTAGCCCGTCTCCACGTGCACGGTGAGGTGATCACAGCCAGCTCGCGCGTAGTCCTCGATCACGCGCTCGGGCGCCTCGATCATCAGGTGGGCGTCGAAGGGGAGGCGCGAATGCTTGCGCAGGGCTCCGATCACGGGTGCACCGAAGGTGAGGTTGGGCACGAAGTGGCCGTCCATGACGTCCAGGTGGACCCAGTCGGCACCCGCTGACTCCATGCGAGCGAGCTCCTCGGCCAGGCGGGAAAAGTCGGCCGAGAGGAGGGACGGGGCGATCGAAACAGGCCGCATGCCCGCCAGGTTAGCGCAACGGGCGTCGCTTGGCCAGGATCACGGGCGTGACCCCGGATTCGAGTGCGAGTTCCAGCCCAGCTCGACCAGGGCCTGCCGGGCGGCTTCCTGTTCGGCGGCGCGTTTGGAGGGGCCAGCGCCGCGGGCCCGCGTGAGTCCGTCCACATCCACCGCGACCTCGAAGAGGTGCTCGTAGGGAGTCACCAGCGTGTCGGCGATGACCCGGTATCGCGGGAGCTGGCCAAGGAAGTGCTGGGTGCGTTCCTGCAGCAAGGCCTTGAAATTCTCTCCCCCGGGCTCGCTATGGGCGCGAGCGATTTCGGACTCGAGCAGCCGTGCGACGAGCGAGCTGGCCCGGTCGATGTCGCACGAAAGGTACACGGCCGCCAGGATGGCCTCGAGGGACGACGCCAGGGTCCCGACGCGATCGCGACCGCCGGTTGCGATCTCGCCTGCACCGAGGCGCAAGAAGGAGCCAAGATCCAGGGTTCTGGCCACGATGGCCAGGGTCTGATCCGATACGACTCGGGTCAGAACCTGCGTCATGGGACCTTCCGGATCGTCGGGAAAGCGCCCGAACAGGAGATCGGCCATGGCGAACTTCAAGACGGCATCGCCCAGGAATTCGAGTCGCTCGTAATGGGGATGCGGCGGGTGTTCGGCGGAGAAAGAGACGTGGGTCACGGCCTGCTCGAAGAGGGCCGTATCCACGTCCGGCGGCAGGCCGAGACGTTCGATGAGAGCCGGGATCGCGAGGGCCGTCCTCAAGGCGAACTTCCGGCCTCAGCCCTGGAAACGCCCGAAGACGAGCGATCCGTTCTGGCCTCCGAATCCCATGTTGTTGCTCATGGCGATCCGGACCTCGTGCGGACGGGCCACCCCCGGAACGTAGTCCAGGTCGCACTCGGGATCGGGTTCCACGAGGTTGATCGTGGGGGGAATGACGCCGTCGCGGATGGCCATGATCGTGGCGATCGCCTCGATCGCCCCGGCGGCCCCCAGGAGGTGCCCCGTCATCGACTTGGTGCTGCTCATCGGGATCCTGGCCGCGTGTTCGCCGAAGACGGCCTTGATCGCCGCCGTCTCGAGGCGATCGTTGGCCTCGGTCGAGGTCCCGTGGGCATTGATGTAATCGATCTGCGGAGCCGAGATTCCGGCGTCGGCCAGCGCCATCTTGATGGCTCGCTGCGCGCCTTCGGCCTCCGGCGCCGGGAGCGTCATGTGGTAGGCGTCTCCCGACAGGCCATAGCCCAGAACCTCGGCCAGGATCTCGGCCCCGCGCCGGGTCGCGTGCTCGAGCGTTTCGAGGACCATCACGCCTGCGCCCTCGCCCATCACGAAGCCGTCTCGCGCCGCGTCGAAGGGCCGGGAAGCGTGTACCGGATCGTCATTGCGCCTGGATAGCGCCTTGGCCGAAGCGAAGCCGGAGATGCCCAGTCGCGTGATGACGGCCTCGGCCCCGCCGGCGAGAACGGCATCGGCGTCGCCGCGCTGCAAGGTCCGGAAAGCCTCGCCGATGGCGTGGCTGCCGCTCGCGCAGGCCGAGACCGGGCAGTAGTTGGGTCCTTTGGCGCCGACCTGGATCGCCAAGGCGCCAGCTGCCATGTTGACGATCGTCATGGGGATGAGGAAGGGCGATACCCGGCTCGGCCCCTTGGCGTTGAGCGTCGTGATCTCCTCCTCGAGGACGTCGAGAGCCCCCATGCCGGAACCCACGATGACCCCGATACGAGCCATGTCCATGGCGCCCGATGCGAGCTTCGCATGGTCGAAGGCCTGGCGTCCCGCACCGACCGCGAACTGGACGAAGCGCGCATTGCGCTTGGCGTCCTTTGCCGACATGTAGGCGGTGGGATCCCACCCTTTGACCTCGGCGGCGAAGCGTACCGGAAGTGAACTGGGATCGAACCGGGTGATGGGTGCAACGCCAGACTGGCCGGATTTGAGCCCGCTCCAGTAAGAAGGCGCGTCCAACCCGACGGGGGTGATGGCGCCCAGGCCCGTGATGACGACTCGATTCTTCATGGTTATCTCGTGGCTATCGCGCCTGGTGGTGGCAGGTTACCCCTGATCAAGATGGCTCCGATCCAGCGGATGTCTCGGACAAGACCCCTTCGGGGTCGCTCTGTGCTCGCGAAGGAATGGCAATATCCCACGCCGGCCCGCGTTCGTCCATGCCGCGCGTCCGCAGGCCGCGCACGGCCCGCCTTCGAGAGGAAGGGATGGCTGACACGGTCGCAGCCATCCCTCGCTCGGTCATCAGGCTGGCTGATGGGTCTTGATGTACTTGAGGGCGTTCTCGACCGAGGTGAGCTTCTCGGCGTCCTCATCGGGGATCTCGACCTCGAACTCTTCTTCCAGCGCCATCACGAGCTCGACCGTGTCGAGGGAATCGGCTCCGAGATCTTCCTGGAAGCTCGCTTGACGCGTGACTTCTTCGGCGCTGACGCCGAGTTGCTCGACCACGATCTTGCGGAGCTTTTCGAAGAGTTCGTTATCGTCCATTTGAAGGTCCTCCATCAGGTGAGTATGCCGCCGTCAACGTTGATGACCTGGCCGGTGATGTAAGTGCCCTCCGCGGCGAGGAAGACCACCAGGGCCGCGACCTCCTGCGGTTCGCCGAACCGGCCGACAGGCAGCTGTTCGAGGTACTTGCGCTTGAGATCGTCGCCAAGGCCCTCGGTCATCTCGGAGTGGATGAACCCGGGGGCCACGGCATTGACCAGGATATTACGGGAGCCCAGCTCCTTGGCAAGGGATTTGGTGAAGCCGATGAGACCCGCCTTGGAGGCGGCGTAGTTGGCCTGGCCAGGGTTGCCCATCAACCCAACCACGCTCGAGACATTGATGATACGCCCGAACCGCTGCTTGATCATGGTCCGCGAAACCGCCCGGGTCACGAGAAAGGTGCCCGTGAGATTGGTGTCCAGGACGGCCTTCCAGTCCGAGTCGCTCATGCGCATCACCAGACCGTCGCGGGTGATGCCGGCGTTGTTGACCAGGATGTCGATCAGCCCGCCGGTCAAGGCCAGAAAGCCCTTGACGAGGCCTTCGACGGACTCCGGCTGGCTCACATCGCTGACAAAGGCCCGTGCCTCTCCACCGGCGGCCTGGATCTCGGCAACGGTCGCGTCGGCCGCGCTCGCGTTGGATACGTAGCTGACTCCGACCCGGGCCCCGGCGCTGGCAAGATCGAGGGCGATCGCACGGCCGATGCCGCGGCTTCCCCCGGTTACCAGGGCGGTTCGCCCCTCGAGTCTGCGGGTCACGTGTTCTCCTGCCGGTGGGCTCACCGCACCAGGGGCTCTCTGGCCAAGGCGCTGAGGTCCGCAAGGGTCTTGTCCAGCGAGATCCCGTCCTCGACCACGACCGCCTGGAGCGAGCGATCGATCTTGCGGATCAGTCCTGCCAGGGTGCGGCCGGCGCCGAGCTCGACAAACATCCGGATGCCCCCATCCCTCATCGCGCCAACGCAGTCGACCCAGCGCACGCTGCTCTCGAGCTGGCGCGTCAGACGGTCGGCGAAGCGGTCTGCCCGGGTGTTGGGGGTCGCGTCCACGTTGTGCACCACCGGAACCGTGGTGTCCTTCCACGGAGCCTCGCGCAGGGCCGCAGACAGGGGCCCGAGGGCAGGCGCCATGAGCGGAGAGTGGAATGCTCCGCCGACATTGAGCATCACGACGCGCTTGGCACCGGCCCGGCGGGCCGCGTCGTGCAGGGCTTCGACCGCCTTGACCTCGCCCGAGACGACCAGCTGGTCGAGGGTGTTGTAGTTGGCCACGACGACCTTGCCCGGAACGTCGGCACAGAGCCGGGTGAGCTGGTCGGGAGCCATGCCGAGGACCGCGGCCATGGTTCCTGGCGGCGCCTTGGCCATGCTTTGCCCGCGCAGGGTCACCAGGTCGGTGGCGGGGCCCAGATCGAGGGCACCCGCGGCGACGAGCGCGGTGTACTCCCCGAGGGAGTGGCCGGCGACCATCGTGGGCGGGGGAGCGCCCTTGGCCTCGAGCACCTTGAATGCCGCGACACCGCAGGCAAACAGCGCGACCTGGGCATGCTGGGTGGCCGTGAGGTCGTCTGCAGGCCCCTCCCACATGAGGCGCTTGAGCGGGAGGCCGGAACGGCTCTCGACGGCATCGATGACCGCTCGAGCCTCGGGAAAGCGTTCGTAGAGATCCTTGCCCATTCCCACGGTCTGGGCACCCTGGCCCGGAAACACGTATGCGATCACCTGGCACCTCCGAAGCTGGATTCGAGCATCTACAGTGACCTGGATGGCAGCACGCCGGGATCCGAGCGGTCGGGCGCCGTGACGAATGGCTCTTGACCCGTCGTGGCGGTCCGGGCCAGCGCCGAGCGAGGCCGGGGTGCGGTCCAGGTCAAGGCCGTGGCCGCCCACGTGAGGCCTGAGCCGAAACCGAGGAGGCACAGACGATCCCCGGGCTTGATACGCCCCTGGTCGGCCGCCTCGGCCAGGGCGATCGGGATGGTGCCCGCCGAGGTGTTGGCCATCCGATCCACGTTGACGATCATCTGGTCGGAGCGCAGGCCCAGCCGCTTGGAGACGGCCTCGATGATCCGGAGGTTGGCCTGGTGGAGAATGATGTGGTCGAAGTCGGCCGGAGTGAGTTCCGCCGCATCTGCAACCTGCGCGAGGATCTTGGGAACGTTGTCGACCGCCCACTTGTAGACCTCGCGGCCCTTCATGTGGACCACGTGCAAGCTCTTGTCCCCGGAGGGAGGCGTCCGGCTGCCGAGGGGAATCTGGATCAGGTCCTGACCCGCGCCGTCGGCTCCGAGCGTCGAGGCCAGGAACCCGTGCCGATCCGACCGCGATAGGACCGCTGCCCCCGCCCCGTCGGCGAACAGGATCGCCGTCCCGCGATCGTCCCAGTTGATGAACTTGCTCAGGATATCCCCGCCGATGACCAGGACGTTTCGGTACGTCCCGGTCCGGATGAACTGCTCGGCAACCACCAGCGCGTAGACGAAACCCGAGCAGGCCGCCTCGAGGTCGAAAGCCGCGGCCCGGGTGCAACCCAGGGCGTGCGCGGTGATGGCCGCCGTCGAGGGCATCAGCATATCGGGGGTGCTGGTACCGCAGATGACCAGGTCGATATCCTTCGGGTCGAGCCCTGCATGATCCAGGGCCTGCCGGCCCGAGGGAATCGCCAGATCGCTCAGGGCCACCTCGGGATCGGCAATGCGCCGCTCGCGGATGCCCGTGCGCTCGGAAATCCACTGGTCGGTGGTGGCCATGCGGGCCTCGAACTCGCGGTTGTGAACCACCCGCTCCGGCACCCGGTATCCGACCCCGGTGATGGCGACCTCGAAAGTCATGAACTGTGCTCTCCGCTAGCTGGTGCGTTCATGGAACCTATCGTAGCGCGGATCAGCCCCACTGCGTCGGTTCTCAAGGCTTCCATCGCAACCCGGATCGCACTGGCTACCGCCTGGGCGCGGCTGCTCCCGTGGGAGATCACGCAGACTCCGTCCACGCCGAGCAGGAGCGCTCCCCCGTACTCCGCCGGATCGGTGCGGCGCCGCAGTCCCCGGAAGGCGCCGGTCATGAGCAGGGCGCCAAGCTTGGCGCGCAGGCCGCCGTGATCGATCTCCTCGCGGAGCATGCGGCTGACCATTCCGGCAACGCCCTCGGCCGTCTTGAGTACGGTGTTGCCGACGAAACCGTCGGCAACCACCACATCGGCGGGCTGCTGCCAGATCGCCCGGCCCTCGATGTTGCCCACGAAGCGCCAGGGCAGCGTGGCCTGGGTCTGATGGTGGCTGGGGTCCAGTTCCGCCAGGCGGCGGTGGGCCGCCAGCGAAAGATCATCGCCCTTCTCGGGCTCCTCGCCGATGTTGAGCAGCCCTACACGCGGGGTTTCGACCTTGAGGACCTGGTGCGAGTATGCGGCACCCATCAAGGCGAACTGCACCAGCCACTCCGGCCGGCAGTCGACGTTGGCGCCGACATCCAGCACGACGCAGGGTCCCTTGAGCGTAGGCATGACCGCGGCGATCGCCGGTCGCTCGATCCCCTGGATCCGCCCCCAGCGCAGCAAGGCCGCACTCATGGCGGCCCCGGTGGAGCCAGCCGCCACCACCGCCTGCGCGGCGCCTTCCTTGACCTGGTCCATCGCCCGCATGATCGAGGCGTCGCGCTTGCGTCGCACGGCGGAGGCTGCTTCGTTCATCGCGACGACCTCGCTGGCGTGGACGATCGCGAGGCGATCGTGCCTGGACTGCGTCGCGAGTTCCGCTTTCACCTTGGCCTCGTCGCCGACGAGCACGATCGCCAGGTCGGGGTGCTGCCGCAAGGCGAGCAGAGCACCCGCGACGATCTCCCCGGGCGCGTAGTCTCCGCCCATGGCGTCGACCGCGATCGTCAGGGGGCTGTCGATCGTCATTCGCCCGGGCGGCGACGGGCGCGGAGGACGGGCACGGCGGCTCGGGCTGCGAGGGCTAGTGGGTGTGGCCGGCGACCTCGACCACGTGCTGGCCCTTGTACGTGCCACAGCTCTGGCACATCGTGTGGGGAAGCGCGGGCGCGTGGCAATGCGGGCAGGTGGTCAGGTTGGGAACCTTCGCCTTCCACTGGGAGCGGCGATGCCACTGCTTGGAGTTCGACGTTTTCTTCTTGGGTTGGGCCATGGGACTAGGTATCCTCCTCGGATGAAGGGTGCAGCTCGGACAGCGCCTGCCATCTGGGGTCGACATCCTTGCCAGGCGCGTCCTTTAGCGGGGCGCAGCCGCACAGGATCGAGGTGGGCAAGGACAAGAGAAGATTCTGCCGGACCAGATCGCTAAGGTCCAGGCTGCCCTTGGACCAGACGGATTCCTGGACCTCGACGCTCGCGGGCAGCTCTTCTACCAACTCGAGGGTCTCGTCGATCTCGAAGTCGTGGGTGGTGGCGAACGGGTTGCCGCAGCGGTGGCAGAGCAACTCGAGATCGGCGCGAAACTCGCCCTTGATCGCCAGGAATGGCTCCCCGCCGGTGATCTCGGCGACATAGCCGCCCAGCACCAGAGACTGGAGCCTGCCGACGTCCTCGGGGACCTCGACATTCTCCCGGAACGCGCCCCTGGTGACCCGCGTAGGCGAGGCCAAGAGGGCCGCAACATCAAGCAACATAAAAGGAATGCAACTTTCCGCGTTCTAAGGATCAGGAAGTATACGGGGGAGCGCCCCCCCGGTCAAGCGGCCAGCACCGCCACCGGGCTAGCCACGGACCTGGGCCTTGAGCGCCCTCTCGACCTCCCGCTTGGCCTCCTTGCTCTGGAGGGCCTCGCGCTTGTCATGGAGGAGCTTGCCCTTGGCCAGGCCGAGCTGCACCTTGGCCCAGTTGCCCGACCAGTACATGCGCAGGGGAACCAGGGTGAGCCCCTTTTGCGCCAGGGTGCCCACCAGACGCCGGATCTCCTCCCGGTGGAGAAGCAACTTGCGGGGGCGGAGCGGATCGTGGTTGTAACGGTTGCCCAGCTCGTAGGGCGCGATGTGCATGTTGTGCAGCCACACCTCGGAGCCTTCGAGGCGAGCGAAGGAATCCACCATCGATATGTGGCCCTTGCGGATCGACTTCATCTCGGTACCCGTCAACTGGATGCCGGCCTCGAGCGTCTCGAGAATGTGGTACTCGTGCCGGGCCCGGCGGTTTTCGGTGATGTTGCGATCGGGGCCGCGCGACGCCGCGCTCCCCCCGCGGAGGCCCGCCGTGCCAGGGGGCGCCGGACGAGATGCGTTGCCCATCAGGCCCTTTCCTTGATATGATGAAGACGGTCTTGCTTGCCGCCAGGAGCCATTATCCGGCAGGATCTTGGGGGTCGCAACCTGGGGGGGCCGGGCAAGCGCCGGTAGGCGGATCTTTCGGGAAGACGAACCACGCTCAAAGCACGCAGGGCCCTTCGCCACCAGGAAGGAAGGATTCCCTAGTATGGCCTCCGGGGATGGCGTCACGATCCGGCCGGTTCGGTACCGGGACCTTCCCGCGCTGAAGGCCATGTTCGCCGACGCATTCTCGGCGGAGTACGAGCGCCGCGGCGTGGAGCTCACCAGCCAGTTCGGCCGCTGGCAGCAAGTTTACCCGCTGGTCAGGGCGCTGGCACTGTTCCCCAACCCGTACCAGTACCTGCTCAATCTCCACGTGGCCGAGACATCCGGGACGGTCGCGGGTTTCATCCAGACCTCTCCGGGCAACCAGAGCCAGACGCGGTGGCATGTCGATTACCTGGCGGTCGCGCCGTCCTTCCGCGGCCAGGGCATCGCCAGGGCGTTGCTGGATTACATCTTCGCGGCCTATGCGGGGGCGGGGGTGCAGACCTACACGCTGCAGATCGACATACGCAACCAGGCGGGGCTGACGCTATGCAGTCAAGAGGGTTTCCGCCCGTACGCCACGGTCGGGTATTACCAGGCCTCTTCGGATCTGCTGTCCCGTTTCACCCCGGTGCCGCCCCCGGCGGGGCTCCGCCCGATGCGGGCAAAGGACGCCGCGCTCCTGGCCGATCTTTACGTCGCCAGCACCCCGGCTCCCGTGCGCCTGGTGGACAGCCGGACTCCGGCGGATTTCGAAGCCGGCCTGATCGAGCGCAGTCTCGAACTCTGGCGTCGTCGCATGCGCGAGTGCGAGGAAACCCGATACGTCGTGGACGGTCCCGGGCGCTCGCTGGTCGGCTACCTGCGGGTGCTGGCGCAGTTCCGCAGCGATTCCGCCCCTCATACCTTGCAGCTGACCGTCCATCCGGGCTATCCGGACCTGGCCCGGGAGCTGCTGGCCTTCGCTCTGGGAAAGCTGCGCGGGTATCCGCCGGGCGCGGCGTTGACCTGGTGCATGCAATACCATCCGCACAAGCGTCAGGCCCTCGAGGCCGCGGGACTCCAGCTGGTCACCGAGGACGTGTGTCTGGTCAAGGATGGCGCGATCACGCTCGAGTTGCCGGTATCGTCCCACAAGCCCGAGGACATGCCTGCCTTCAAACCAGCCTTCTGTGAGCCGCCGCCGCGCTAGCGAGCGGGATTTCGCCCTGCCTGTGATGGGGGGGGATTTGAACGGGTCCCTTGGCGCGGTCGCTTCGCTGCCCACCGAAGGGATGATGAAACCTGGCGTCGCGCTCAAGGACCCGTGGTCGCCGCTGGCTTGCCGGCCGGGCCGGCCAGGGACCGGAGTCCGCCGGCCTGAGCCGTCAGCCGGTTGGCCTGCTGGACCCGGGCCAGCGCCGGTGCCAGTGCCTTCAGTTCGCCCGAACCAAGGGGCGTCAGGACGCGGACGACGGGAGCGAGGGCCGTCGCGACCAGCGAGCGGTGGAGGGCCGTCTGGAGCGGCTTGACCTGGCGGAGTAGCGGCAATCTGGCGACCAGGAGCAGCGGAATCGCCACGATGACGATACCCGTCGCCAGGCCAAATGCCGCGCCCCCGAGCCGATCGAGTGCCCGCAGGGGGGTCTGGTCCAGCGCCATCCGAAGGGCGGCGCCGATCGCGTTGAGGGCGACGAAGGTGATCACCCAAACGGCGAATGGCGCCACCAGGTTCCACCACGGCGATCCGGGCTTGACCACGGCCGAGGCGATCGGCCGCCCCCACTCCGGGTGGTCCCAGGCCAGGAAGCTCGCGACGGACACGGCCGCCAGGCCGAACGAGGTCCGCACGAGTCCTCGGGCGAGGCCGCGTAGCGTGTTGAAGGCCAGGATGGCAAGGGCGATCAGGTCGAACACAGACATCTGATATACTGGCGAAACTTCGGTATCCGGGTTGCGGAAGCGGTGCGGATGCAACTGGATTCTAAACCGAAGTGGCGCCCTCGCGCTGGCCTCCGTCACATTGTCCGGCGCGGAAGATGGTTGCGTACTATCGTGCCCTCGCTCAGGACTACCTTCGGCCAGGCAGCCTTTCTGCTTCGCCGCCACCCTTCCTTCATGCTCCCGCCCTTCGTCGGCCTCGCCGTCGGGCGAATGCTCCTTTCGGGCATGCGGGGCGGCAACCTTCCGGCCCTCATCGCCTTCGGTTTGATCAACCTGGCCATGACCGCTGGCCTGCTTGCGATGATCCGGGCGACGTACGCCGGGGAAGGCGGTGGCTGGGACGCATTCCTGATCGGTGTCGGGAGGCATTTCGCGCCCTTGCTCGCGGGGACGCTCGTCATGCTGCTTCTGGCCCTTTCGACGCTCTACCCGGTCCTGCTGGCGCTGCAGAGCTTTGCCGGGCTGCCCGACGCTCCGCTCCTGCAAAAGGCCCTCTCCAGCGGGGTCACGCTCCCGCTGGCCCAGATGCAGATCGTGGAGCGCTGGGCCGCAGGGATCGGCATCTGGGCCGTCGCCTGGGGGCTCTTGCTGTTCTTCTTGCTGGTCTGGAAGCAGGCCGTCGTGGTCGATGCGGTGCCCTGGACCCGGGCGTGGCGCTCGAGTTTCTCGTTCGTGCGCCGTCACTGGGGCAAGCTGGGGGCGTTGCTCGTCGCCGAGGGGCTGGCTCTCGCCCTGGGACTCACGCTCAGTACGCTGTCGATCGGCGCGATTTCGGAACTTGGCGCCCTGGTCTCCTTCCTGGCCAACGCGTACTTCACGGTCGCACTGACCATCGCCTTCATGGGACCGCAGCCCAAGGGAGCCGAACTCGACGCCTCGGCCTGAGGACCCAGGCGGCGCTGCGGCTTCCGTGGGCGGTCAGCGATAAATCAGTCGATGGCCCGCTTCCAGTAGGCGCTGGCGCGATCCTCGACGATCTCGTAGGTGCCCTCTGGGATCCGGAGCTGGGCGTGTTCGGGGTGACTCGACACCGTGTCGTGCGGGGCGACCAGGTAGACGCGGGCATCCTTCTTGAAGAGCTGACAGTCTTCGGGCTCGTGCCGGCCGATCAGGCGCTCCCACTCGGAGCGTCCGGCGTCGTCATCGAGCAGGGCTTCGGCGATGAACTGCTGCACCGCCACCACGGCCCGCATCAGGGCGGTAGGCTTCGGGGGCCGCTTGATCTCGGCCGCCCCCGTCGGTAGCCGCCGGCGCGGAAGCAACACGAAGTCTCCCTGCTGGAGCCCGCCGCGACCCAGCCATTCCAGACAGATGTCGGGGTCCGTGGGAGCCCACGAGCCCATCGGAAGCCGCTGGCAGTACGTGGTTCCGTTCTCGGTGAACACGAGATATCGGTAGATCTGCTTGATCGCGCCTTCGCCCCGCCGGTAGCGGGCTGCGACCTCCAGCAGGATGGCCTCCTTGCCGATGGATCTGCGTTCCTCGGTCAGGGACAGGCCGCTGGATGTGATCCGCACATCCCCGCGATCCTGGTCGATGTCGACTTGCGGCGTCACGAGCTTGCGCAGCGTGGCCTCCTGGAAGTTCGCGACGTTGACGACCCTGACCTTCACTCGGTCGGCAATCGTTTGCTCGTAAGGTGGCGCGGCGGCTAGCGGATCGACGATGGACAGCGGCCTGCTGATTTCCAGGGCCATGCTCGCCTCCTCCTCCCGGACCGACTGAAATTGCAAAGAAATATTACGAACCTGGCGTCGCAAATGTCAAGATGTGTAACATCTCCATCCCCCCTTGACGGGCCCGAAGGGGCCAGGGTACGATTCGGAACCCAATCAGGATTTGCGGGTGTAACTCAGTTGGTAGAGTGCCAGCTTCCCAAGCTGGATGTCGCGAGTTCGAGCCTCGTCACCCGCTTCCCCTTGGCGGCATGGCCAAGTGGTAAGGCAGAAGACTGCAAATCTTCCATCCCCAGTTCGAATCTGGGTGCCGCCTCTGGTGGGATCCGGCCGAGCCAGGTATCCTGGCGAGGTGGATGGCCACCCCGTTCCCGAGGGCGCATAGCTCAGTTGGTTAGAGCGCATGCTTGACATGCATGAGGTCACAGGTTCAACTCCTGTTGTGCCCACTACCCTAAAAAGAAGGCCCAGAGCAGATTCTGGGCCTTCTGGCTTTGGTTCCGGATTCCGCGGGTGCCTCGAGAGCCGGCTGTCAGATGCCCCAGAGATTCAGGATCGGTCCGGGGCCGCCCCACCACGAATACTCGATCGTGGGGGTGATGGTGATCGCCTGGCCCGCAGCGGCCTGGACCGGTGTCTGATCCGAACCCGCGGTTCTGAGGGCCAGCCCGAGGTTCCAGCTCATCCCGGGCGTGGCTTCTTGCATCAGATCGATGGAACCCGAGGCCTGTGGCGAGACCTCGAGCACATCGAAGTCATCGGCGCTGATCAGGTTGACGTAGGGATCACCCTTGGACAGGAAGGCCCGGATGTCGACCGTGGCAGGGATCGTGCTCGTCGCAGCGAGGATGAGGTCGGTCTCGAGGTAGTAAGGGTCGCCAGGGTTTGGACTCGGATCCGGGAAGGTTTCGGGCGTGCCGATCCCGGTCCCCGGAAACTCGAGATAGGTTGCCGTGGGGCCTTTGACCGTGGTGGCCGGCAAGGCACTCCCTGACGCCGGCAGGGCGGGAATCACGAGGTTCGCGGACGCGGGAGCGTCCGGCCAAAGATCCGACAGGTGGACCGTGATCGGCCCGAGTGTCTTTTGGCTCGGCGGCGGCGGTGGCGCCGCGGCGCAGGCGGCCAGGCCGCCTGCCAGGAGCACCGAAGACCAGCCGAGCAGGGATCGCATGGGGCCCTTGTACCCGTCTCGGGGAGGCGGCCGCGCGGGATCAGGTAGGAAGAGTTCGCACGGCTTCGCGCTGGGCGAAGGCGAGGCCCTTCGGGGTGACCCGCAGGCTCGTGGCAGCCAGCGCCTGAGGGTTCCCGCAGGGCACGGGGCAACTTGCGCAGCCCGGGGCCCGGCGGCCCGGCAGGCGCTCCGGGCAAGCCTTCGCCTGCGCCGAGGCCTCCCGTTCCGCAGCCGCGGAGCCGATCGCGACGAAGCCGAGGCGCACGAGCTGCGCCAGGAGCTGCTCGAGGAGTTCGCGGCTGATCTTGAGGCGAGCCCGCAGCTCCGCGCTGGATTGGCCGTGGCTTTCGGCGAGCGCCAGGAGAAGATCGCGCAGCATCAGCCGAGGCCCAGCAGGCGGCCGACCTGGAAGATCCCGGTGCCCAGGACGAAGGCCAGGATCAGGCCGTACAGGGCGGCAAAGGCGGTCCAACGCCAGCTCATGGTCTCGCGCCGGATGACCACCAGGGTCGAGAAGCAGGGGATGTAGACCAGGCTCACGACCATGAACGTGTAGGCGGCCAGGGGGCTCACGGCATGCCGAAGGGCGCCCGCAAGGCCGTGCGGACCCACCCCGTAAAGCACCGCCAAGGAGGCCAGGACGCCCTCCTTGGCCAGGACGCCAGCTACCAGGCTGACCAGGAGCCGCCAGCTCAGGCCCATCGTCAGGCCGAGCGGTGCGACGAGGTGTCCCAGACGACCCGCGAAGGAGTGGTCCACCGGTCCGAGCGGCAGGTGGGTGAACAGCCAGACAGCACCGGTCATGACGGTGATCTGCCCGCCCGCCCGGCGAATGAACATCCGCGTCGATCGCCAGGCATGCGTCGCCACGTTGCGCCAGACCGGAAGGTGGTAGGGCGGAAGCTCGAGGAGGAAGGGCGTGGGCTCGGATTGGAACAGCGTGCGCTTGAACAGGGCGCTCATCAGGACCACCAGGACGGCGCTCAAGCCATACAGCGACAGCATCACGGCGGCAGCCCGCCAGCCGGAGAAGAAGGTGGCAGCGAAGAAGACGAACACGACGAGGCGGGCCTGGCAGAGCATCAACGGATTGACCAGGATGGTCAGCAGGCGGTCGCCCGGGTTGTCGATACCCCTGGCCGCCATCACGGCCGGGACGTTGCAGCCGAAGCCCATCACGAGCGGCAGGAAACTCCGCCCGTGAAGCCCGATCGCCGACATGAACCGGTCGACCATGAAGGCAGCCCGCGCCAGGTAACCGGAGTCCTCCAGGAGCGCAAAGCAGGTGAAGAATACCGCGATCAGCGGAAAGAAGCCCACAACGGTCTCGAAGCCTGCCCACAGCCCCGCGACGACGAAGTTCACCAGGAGCGCGGGCGCCCCGACCCGGACCAGAGCCCAGCGCAAGCCCCCCCCGACCTGATCCAGGATGCGGGTCAAGGCAATCGAGAGCGGGGTTCCGGCCCCCAGCGAGAAGGTGGCCCAGAACATCAGGGCGAAGACCCCGAAGAGGATCGGGTAGCCCAAGTAGCGGTGGGTGACGACGCGATCCAGGGCATCCGACCAGTCGAGCTTGCCCGTTCCCTTGCGCACCACGCCGGTCAGCAGGGTCGAGAGCAGCTCGTACTGCGCCGAGATCACCTCGGCTTCGGCATCGGCCAGCTGCGGATCCGCCCGCAGCTCCCGGGCCAGCTGGTCGGCGGCGCCCAGAATGGGCGTGCGGCCGGCCACCTCGAGGATCGCGCCATCTCCCTCGAGCAGCTTGCGGGCAAACCAGTCGCGGTCAAAGCCCGCCGGGCGCTCGGGCAGCATGGACGCGATGCGACCGACCGCCTCGGCCAGCACCACCGGCAGGCCGGCGCGGGGAGGGGCTGCGCGCTTGTCGCTTCGCAGCACGCGCCGGATCGCCTCCACAACTTCGGCGGACCCCTCACGGTGCTCGGCGACGAGCGGTACGACCGGCACCCCCAGCCGCCGTTCGAGCTGCGGGACGTCGATGATCAACCCCTTGCGCTCGGCGAGGTCGATCATGTTGAGCGCGACGATCACGCGGTCGGTGAGCTCGAGGAGCTGCAGCGTGAGGTAGAGGTTGCGCTCGAGGTTGGAGGCGTCGACGACCGAGATCACGACGTCGGGACGTTCGAGGGCGATGAACTCGCGGGCGATCAGCTCCTCGGGGGAAAGGGCGCTCAGGCTGTAGGTACCGGGCAGATCGACGAGGCGCAGGGTGAGATCCCCGGCACGGCAGGTCCCGTCCTTGCGCTCGACGGTCTTCCCGCTCCAGTTGCCGACGTGCTGATGCAGGCCGGTCAGGGCGTTGAACAGGGTGCTCTTGCCTACGTTGGGATTGCCCGCCAGGGCGACCGTCGCGGTGCCCGCTACCCGGAGCGGTGAGGGGCTTGCCGCCGAATCACAGCAGCTCAACGGCGATCGCCTCGGCATCCCGGCGCCGCATGGCCAGGTGGTAGCCGCGTACCAGGAACGCCACCGGATCGCGCAGCGGTGCCGCGTGGAGGGCGGCGATCTCGGTGCCCGGGACCAGGCCGAGGTCGAGCATCCGCCGACGTATGCTCGAGGCCCCCCCGACTCGGGTGATCCGGCCGCGTTGGCCAGGCTGGAGGTGACTCAAGGGGGCGAGCACTCGATGGGACTCCTAGTTGATAGAGTTTCTCAAGACGATAAAAGCAATCTAGCGTAGTTGAGAAGTATTGTCAATTGTGGAAATTCCGCAGGCATGCTCTCGCGCTCTGGATTTCCGGGGGTTAAGGGGTTTTTGTAGTGTGAATGGGTCCCTCGGCGCGGTCGCTGCGCTGCGCAACCGGGCCCCGTTTGAAATCCTGGACCCGATCCGGTCAAACCGGGAGCGCCCGGAATGCCGCGTGGAGCCTTTCTCGGGAAACTTGCGGCGCATTCCTGGCGCCCCCTCGCGATGGCAGGGACGGCTATTGAAATCTTAATTAAAGAGTGTAACAATCGGGCGTTCGATTTCGGCGTGCAGCCTGAGCAGAAAGGAAGATCCCGATGACGCAGATTCCGCTGGTCCGGCTCTGCGAGTTGAGCGAGTGCGGTTTCAACGAGGCCAACATGTGCCATGCGGCTGCCATCCAGGTCGGTGACGAGGAACGGACCACGGCTTCCCGGCACGCCGCGGTGGCCGTCCACCCGCGCTGCGATACCTTCACGCCTCGCCGCGGGGCCCACTTCGGTGCCACCGATCTGCAGGCACGGGTCGGCAGCTGCAAGGCCGAAAGCTGCAAGTACAACGAGCGTTTCCGCTGCACCGCCGAGGCCGTCATCGTCGGTCCTCACGACGGCCATGCCGACTGCAAGACCTACCACCGGCCGGGTTGACGGCCGCAGCTTGGATGCCTGCGCCGGAATCCGGGCCCTTGGCATCCGGAAAACCCGCCAGGTCCCGTCGTGCCCTCCCCTGCCCAAGGCAAGCTGCCGCGCTGCGCCGTCGAGGCGGCGAAGGTCCCCCCCTGAAGGATGCCGTCCGCGTGCGGCTGGCCCCACCCACGATCAAAAAGGAGAATTCCCCCCCATGAAAGTCAACGAAATCATGAGCAAGAAGGTCGTCCAGGTCGCCTCCGTGACGACCGTTCCGGACGTCGCCGAGACGATGAACCGGGAAAATGTCGGAGTCATCCCGATCGCCGACGACGGCAAGCTGGTCGGCATCGTCACCGATCGCGACATCGCCGTCCGCGCCGTGGCCAAGCGATCGGTGGATCGGCCCGTCAAGGAGGTCATGACCACCAAGCCGATCACGGTCAGCCCGGATGCCTCGGTCGAGTTTGCGATCGAGACGATGCTCGAGAACAAGGTCCGGAGACTGGTCGTCGTGGATCAAGGCCGGGTGGTCGGCATGCTCTCCCTCGAGGATCTGCTCGAGGGGCGCGTCCAGAACGAGCTGATCAAGGCGCTCGAGCACTTCCACCAGCAGACCCGCCACAAGTAGTCGGCGTGGATCCCATGGGACCCGGCGCAGGCTCGTCCCTCGATGCCCCGGGGTGGGCCGGCCTGGTCTTCGGATGACGCAGCACCGGGTTCGGTGCTGTGCAGCAGAAAGGAGCCTTATCGTGGCACTCATGCGCTGGCAGCCCCTGCCAGAGCTGGAGCGGATGCGCCAGCAGATGGATCGCCTCTTCAACGAGATCGTGGGCCACCCCGGAATGATCGAGGAAGGACCCATGATGTTCCTGCCGAAGGTCGAGGTCTTCACGACGGACAAGGAAGCCGTCATCAACGTGGAGCTTCCGGGGATGGAGGCCAAGGACGTGAACGTCGAGGTCACCGCGGAGCGTGTGATCATCCTGGGCGAGACGAAGAAGGAATCCGAGATCCGCGAGGACTACTTCTACCGCTCCGAGCGGGAGTTCGGGAGCTTCCACCGGGCAGTCCACCTGCCCGAGCGCGTCGTCGAGGATCAGGCCAAGGCGAGCTTCAAGAATGGGATCTTGACGATCCGGGCGCCGCTGGCGCAGCCAGCACCGGGCAAGAAGGCCCACAAGCTCAAGATCGAGACGCCCTGACCCCTACGGTGAGCGGCTGCGCGGCCGGGTGCATCTTCTTGTGACCCGGCCGCGCCAGGCCGATTCGGCCAGGGGGCCGGCGGCGATCGGCCGCGAGGACCTGCTGCCTTGCCTGGGATCGAAGGCCCGATGAACGAGAGCCCTGCGACACCCCGGGGGAGCCCGGAAGGCGGGCTTTCCCACGCCGACGCAGCCCTGCGCCTGGAGCGCGATGGACCGAACCTCACCCCGACGCTTCCGCCACGAACCCTGGCTCAGGTCCTGCGGGACCAGGCCACCAGCTTCATCGTCGTGCTGCTCCTGGGTGCCGGGCTCCTGTCCTTTGCCCTCGGCGAGCCGGGGCAGGGCGTGGCCATCCTTGCCGCCCTCTTGCTCAACGGTGTGGTGGGGGCGGCCATGGACTACCGATCGAGCAAGGACGTCGAGGCGCTGCAAGCTCTGGCGGCTCCGCACGCCCGCGTGCGCCGGGGCGGTCAAGAGTGGGACATTCCGGCGGCCGAGGTGGTGGTAGGGGACCTGCTGGTCGTCCTCGCCGGCGATCGGATCCCGGCCGATGCGCGTCTGGTCGAGGGCGCCCTGCTCCAGGATGAATCCCTGCTCACGGGAGAATCCGTCCCGATCTGGCGGCGCGCCCCGGAAGATCGGGTTCACGCCGGGACGCTCAGCCTCGAGGGGGCGGCGCTTGCCGTCGTCGAGCATACGGGCGCCCGCAGCGAGATCGGACGGATCGGTCGCCTCATGCAGGAGACCGACCGGCCGCCCAGTCCCCTCCAGGCCCGCCTCGAGGGGCTGGGCCGGGTGTTGATCTGGACGGTGGCGCTCCTGGCCGCCGGGATCCTCGCGATCGGCATGGCCCAGCAGCGTCCTTTCTGGCCCCTGGCGCAGATGGCCATCGCCCTGGCGATCGCGGCCATCCCGGAGGGCCTGCCGGCCGTGGCGACGCTGGCGCTGTCCGCGGGCGCCCGGCGCCTGGCCGCGCTCGGCCTGCAGGTCCGGCGGCTCCAGACCGTGGAGACGCTGGGCACGATCCAGGTTCTCTGCGTCGACAAGACCGGCACGCTGACCGCCAACCAGATGGCCGTCCTGCGCCTCGAGACCCCCGGCAGTCGCCTGACCGTATCGGGTCCGGCCCTCGAACCCGGGGGGACGTTCCTGGCGCACGGTCAGGTGCAAGAGCCCGGTGATTTCCCCGCCATGGTCGCGCTGCTGCGCTCGGCGCAGCTCTGCAACAACGCGACCTACGAGCGCAGCGAGGAGGGCTGGCACGTCCACGGCGATCCCGACGAAGGGGCGCTCCTGGTCGTCGCGGCGAAGGCCAAGCTCAAGGATCCCAGGCCCGCTTGCGCCCGCCGCTGGACCATCGATCCCGGCCCGGGTCGGCCGTGGATGGCGGTCTGCTGCGGGCCTGCTCCGGATCCCCTCGGCGGCGCGACCGTGATTGCCGCCAAGGGGGCCCCCGAGGCCATCCTGGCGCGCTGCGCCGAGGTGATCTCCGCGACCGACCGGGCCTCTGGCTCGAGCCGGAATCTCCAGCTGAACGCAAGGCCGCTGACGGATTCTGGCCGCCGTGCCTGGTCGCGGCGGAGCCGTGCCATGGCCCGCTGCGGGCTCCGGGTCTTCGCCGTCGCGGCCCGGATGATTCCGGCGACGGTCCCGCTGCCGAGCCCCGACCAGGCCGAGGATACGGGGTGGGTCTTCCTCGGCCTGATCGGCATGGCGGACCCGCCGCGGCCGGAAGGTCGTCAGGCCGTTCGGGATCTGCGGCAGGCGGGAATTCGCATGGTGATGGTGACAGGGGATCATCCGGCGACGGCCGCGGCGATCGCCCGCCGTCTCGAACTCGCCGGAGCGCGGCCCCTCAAGGTGGACGCGGGTTCCAGCGATCCGGCCCCCGACAGCGACGTGCTGGCCAGGGTCACACCCGAGGGCAAGTACCGCCTGGTCCAGGCCTTGCGCGAGCGCGGCCAAGCCGTTGCGATGATGGGAGATGGGGTCAACGATGCCCCCGCCCTCCGAGCGGCCGATGTCGGGATCGCGATGGGCGGGGGGGCTGCGGTCGCCAAACAGGCCGCCGAGGCTATCCTGGTGGAGCCCCGGCTCGATGTCCTGCTCGGCGCCCTGCTCGAGGGCAGGACGGTCTTTTTCAACATCCAGAGCGCGGCCGACTACCTGATCACGTGCTCGGTCGCCACGATGCTGGCCGTCTTGATCGCCACCGTGTTCGGGTGGCCGTTGCCGCTCTCGCCGCTGCAGATCCTGTACCTCAACCTGCTGATCCACACCTTTCCCGCACTGGGTCTCGCCCTCGGGGAAGCCGAAGGCCACGGTCCGGTGCCACGGCGGAGCCTGCTGCTGGGCCGGGCGAGGATGCTGGCGATGCTGTCCCACGGGCTCGTCATCGCCGTCATCACTCTCGCCGTCGGTCGCTGGGGGCTAGCGCACCGTGGGCTGGCCCATGGCCAGACCCTGATCCTGGTCACGATCGCCATGGCCCTGGCCATGCACGCCTTCTCCGATCGCCGGGCAGCCCCCTTCCGGGGCATCCTGGGCCGGGGCGCGATCCGGCTTTCTCGCTGGGTCGCCATCGTGCTCTGGCTGGCGATCGCAACGAGCGATCTCCGCCCCCTTTCCGCCGTGCTGGGGACCAGTCCGCTGGATCAGCGCGACTGGCTGGTGGCCCTTTGCGCCGCCTTGGCTTCCTATGTCGTGATCGAGACTTCGAAGTGGATCCTGCCGCCCGATCGGGGCTGACCGGGAGTGCCCAAGCCCCGCTGCTGCCGGTCGCCCGGTGTCAGAACGTGACCTGCGTGTTCAGGGCGACCTGGTCCGTGTTGCGGTACGCCGAACCGTCCACGCGGTGCCAGTCGGCGTTCTCGTTGTCGAGCATCAGCGTGATCTGCCGGACCGGCTTGAAGGCGATCCCGGCGATCGTCTCGTAACGAAAGCCGTCGGCGGGAGCGAGATCGATCGCGCCCGCGGGCGTCGGGCCGCCATCGATGCGATCCCCGCGCAGCACGAGCTGCGTCGGCAGCGGGAAGAACGGCAAGTGGATCACGGCCCAGGCGCCGAGGATCCGGCCGTCGCCGATCCCGCCGGGGCCGTCGTCGTGCGACCAGTTGCCTTCGGCAGCCAGGCGTCCCCAGCCGCCCCGGATCAACACCAGGCCGGCATAGCGCTCGAATGCGGGGCCGGCGCCCCCGGGATTGCCCTTGTGGGCGATGCCGGTGAACTCGAGGCCGGGCACCGGCTGGAGGGTCAGGCGGCCCTCGTAGTCGAGCTGACCGTCCGTCTCGGTGGCGGTGTTGCCCTCGCCGTTGGTGACGGCGAGGGCGTAGCCGAAGAAGCTCGGGACGTCGAAGAGATCCTCGTTGCCTGCCAGGCTGAGCCCCAGATCGTAGAACGGGACGAGGGAAGGGCCCGGAGTGGCGGTGAAGCCACCGGCGCTCGGCACGAGGCCCAGCATCCGGTAGCCCCAGGCCGAGGACTCGTATTCGAACCATGGGGAAACGATCATGCCCATCTGGATACGGCTACCCGGCAAGAGGCCCTGGGCTTGCAGGTAGGCCATCTTGAGGAGGGCGTCGTGGGAAAGCGTGACAACCTTGCCCGCCGCGCCCAGCAAGGTCAGGGCCCTCGTGTTGAGCACGACGCGGCCCGACCAGGTCTGGTTGAAGACGCCGTTCGCATAGATGCGGGCCCGGGTCAGGTCGAATCCTTCGGGCTCGAAACGCGAGGTGGGAAGGTGGAAGTTCGAGAAGATCTGGCCGCCGACCCGACAAGATGGTCCGGTAGAGCTTCTCTCGGCCGCTCCGAAGCGGTGCTGGGCTGCAAAGGTCGATGGCCCCAGCTGCCGGCCGGACGGAGCGGGGGGCGTGGGAAGGACGTCCGGGGCCGGCGGGTAGGGCGTGAAGCCCAGGATGTCCCCGGGAGGCAGCGGAACGTCATCGGCCCGCGCCGGTGAGGCTCCCGCCAGCAGGAGGCAGGCCACCAGGAGAGTGGCCAGGGGACCGGAGCGGGACATGCATTCTCCTTCCTGTGCGCATTGTCGGCTCGAACGGGTCCCTCTGCCCGGTCGCTACGAAACGGTGGCTGCCGATGCCTCCGTCACTCCCACCGGGGCTGTTCCGCGCTTGGCGCGCAGGTACCGATCGATCGCCGTGGCAGCGTTGCGACCGGCACCCATGGCCGTGATCACCGTGGCCGCTCCGGTCACGATGTCGCCCCCTGCGAAGACACCCGGGAGCGACGTCGCGCCCTCCTCGTCGGCAACGATCTCGCCCTTGCCGCGGGTCTCGAGACCGGGGGTGCTGCGGGCGAGAATCGGGTTGGGAGTGGTGCCGACCGCCAGGATGGCCTGGTCGATCTCGAGCGTGAACTCGCTAGCGGGGACCACCACCGGCCGCCGCCGCCCCGAGGCGTCGGGTTCGCCCATCTCCATCTTGACGCACTCGATGCCGGAGACGAAGCCCTGGTCGTTGCCGAGGTAGCGGACGGGGTTGCTCTGGAGTACGAACTCGATGCCTTCCTCCTCGGCGTGCACGGCCTCCTCGGCGCGGGCCGGCATCTCCTGGCGACCGCGCCGGTAGATCAGGTAGACGTGCTCGGCCCCCATGCGCAGAGCGGTGCGGGCGGCGTCCATGGCGACGTTGCCGCCGCCGACGACCGCCACGTTGCGTCCCCGCTTGATGGGCGTGGCGTACTCGGGGAACTTGAAGGCCTTCATGAGGTTGACCCGGGTGAGGTACTCGTTGGCCGAGTAGACGCCCGCGAGGTTCTCGCCCGGGATGTTCATGAACTGGGGCAAGCCGGCGCCGGTCCCGATGTAGATGGCCTCATAGCCGTCGGCGAAGAGGTCGGCGATCGTCTGGCCCGAGCCGATGAGGTGATCGTACTTGAACTCGACGCCGAGCCGTTCCAGGGCGGCGACCTCGCTGTAGACGATCTCCTTGGGCAGGCGGAACTCGGGGATGCCGTAGACCAGCACCCCGCCCGGCCGGTGGAAGGCCTCGAACACCGTGACGCCATAGCCGAGCTTGATGAGATCGGCAGCGCAGGTCAGGCCCGAGGGCCCCGATCCGATGACGGCCACGCGCTGGCCGACGCTGGCTGCCTTGACCGGGGGGGGGACGTTGCCCAGGCGGATCTGCTCGGCTTCCCAGTCGGCCACGAAGCGTTCGATGCGGCCGACCGAGACGGCATCGCCGGCCTTGCCGACCGAGCACTTCATCTGGCACTGCTCTTCCTGGGGGCAGACCCGGCCGGTCACGCGGGGCAGGGCGTTCTTGTCGTGGAGGATGTCTGCGGCACCCTGGAGGTCGCCCTCGGCGACGCGGGCGATGAAGGCCGGGACATCGACCCCCACCGGGCAGTTGTGAACGCACTGGCGAGCCGGGCAGGCGATGCAGCGGTCGGCCTCGGCCCGGGCCGCCTCCTCGATGTAGCCGAGAGCCACCTCGTCGAAGTTGGCCCGCCGCTCTGCCGCCTCCTGCTCGGGCATGGGGACGGCCTCGCGGATGAGCGTCTTCTTGACGGGCTTAGTGGACATTCGCGGCCTCCTCGTGGGCGGAGATCAGGCGGGCGAGAGCCTCTTGCTCTTCGAGCTTGTAGGTCCGGAGGCGCTCGGTGAGCTCGGCGAAATCGACGCGGTTGCCGTCGAACTCGGGGCCCTCGTAGCAGGTGAACCGGGTCTTCTCGCCCTCCTTGACCCGGCAGCCGCCGCACATCCCCATCCCGCACACCATGATGGGGTTGAGGCTGACGACGCAGGGCGTGCCGGACTCCCGGGTGACGCCCGCGACGGCGCGCATCATCGGGACCGGGCCGATGGCGATGACGCGGTCGACCTGGCGGCTGGCGAGAACGTCCTTGAGCGCGTCGGTGACGAAACCCTTGCGGCCGCCCGAGCCGTCATCCGTCATCTCGAAGAGCTCGTGCGTGACCGAGCGCATGCGCTCTCGCCAGAACAGGAGGTCGATGGAGCGGGCACCGGTGATGCCGACGACGTGGTTGCCCGCGGCCTCGAGCTCGCGAGTGATCGGGAAGATGGGGGCGACTCCGACGCCTCCACCCACGACCACGACCGTGCCGAACTTCTCGATCTCGGACGGACGGCCCAGGGGCCCGTGGACATGCGCGATGGCATCGCCGACCCGCAAGGCGCCGAGGTCGCGCGTGCTCTTGCCGACCTCCTGGTAAACGATCGTGATCGTGCCGGCCTCGCGGTCGAAGTCGGCGATCGTCATGGGGATGCGCTCGCCGAACTCGTGAACGAGAACGATGAGGAACTGCCCGGCCCGGGCGAACCGGGCGATGTGGGGTGCCTGGAGCACCATCTGGCCGATGGCGGGGGCCAGTTGCTCCTTCTCTAGAATCCGGATCACCAACTGCCTCCCGTCATAGCCCTGAAAAAGGGGGTCGCTCTGTCATCTGAAGGTACCTATTTACCTTGTGCCCACGAATCTCGAAAAGGGCTCATCAGGACGCGGCCTGACGAGCCCTTTTCGAGAGCTGGATCCAGGATAAAGCAGACAATCAGGCCGGCGCCAGCTCTCCCGCGGCGGCGTCGAGCTTTTCGCGGGCACTCTGCCTCACCTTGGCAAGGTAAACCCCCATGGGCCGGTAGGCCATGTGCGACCACTTGCCGAAGGGAACCTGGATGATGAGGAAAGGAGCCACGACCGCCATGTGGACCACGTACATGACGTAGGTCGGCAGGGGCAGGCCGGACAGCCTGAAGATGTGCACCAGGATACCGGTGAACGCCACTGCGAGCAGCAGTACGAGGAACATCCAGTCGCTGGGGGTCGAGAACTTGTGGATCGGGTCGGACTTGCGAAGGCGGCCGACCAGGAAGCTCCCTCCATGCCACATCAGCATGACCGTCGCGTAGTAGCCCAGCAGGCGCGTCCAGTGGAACCAGGGGCGGATCGCGTCGGTCTGGAACTGCGGGAGGGCTCCCTCGACCAGGATCATCATGCTTAGGTAGCCAGTCACCAGAAAGAAGTGCCTTACCCACCGCGTGCTCTTCAGCCAGGCGAGACGAGCTGCCAGGCTCCGGCCGGTTGGCTCGGAGGCGGCATCGCACTTGAGCCACTTCTTCTGGGTCACGAAGTGCACGGGCAAGGTCAAAAACTCGCGCAGGAGCAGGGCGAAGGGTACCGGATGGTCGGTATCCGAGCGCAGGATCCAGGTTGCCATCCTGATCACGTTGCTCAGCAAAAGCGCAGCCAGGATGACGAATCCGATCCGGTCGGCGAGTTCGATGGAAGCCACCGGCGCGAAGGTGTCGAGAGCCACGTGATCCGTGACGATGGGCCCGTGGAGGAAGTAAAAGGCCAGGACCACGGCCAGCGCCGTGAGCGCCATGGCCGTGAGCTGGAATGCGGGAGATTTGTAGAACCATCTGCCAAGCCCGGTCCAGTCGTACTGGCCGGTCAGGTAGCGCCGGACCGCCATCATGCTCTCGCCCGGGTCAGCATCACGGGGGCAGGTCTCGGAGCAGTCTCCGCAGTAATAACATAGCCAGGGCTCGACCGATCCCCGTAGTTTATCCGTCATCCCCGCCTGGACGAAGTGGATGATCCGGCGCGGGAAGACCTCGTTGTCGGTCGACTGGGGACAGGTGGCAGTACAGTTGCCACAGTTCATGCAGGCGGTCAGGCCTGTTGCACCGTATTTCTTGAGCTCTCGGTGCAGGCCAGGGTCAATGCGAGCCATGGTTCAGCTCTCCTTGCGATCCGTGCTTGAGTTCGTACCGGAAGTAGTCGTCGGCACGGCTTTTGGGCAGCTCCTCGATGAGCCCGTACCGGCGCATTCCCATGACCCAGATCGTCACCTCGTCGTTCGGCTGGCCGAGCGCCGCCGCGATCTCCGGGAGGGTCATGGGGGTGTCTTGCATCACCGCGGCGATGCGCTGGCGCCAGACGAGTTCATCGCGCATGACTTCGGCGCGGTCGCGCAGGATCCGGGGTTTTGCGGTCAAGTCTTCAGGCATGGACCCGATCCTTCATCATGGCGTCGATCGCCGCGGTGACCTGGGTGCCGGTGACGCCGTCGACGCCGATGGCTTCGTTCGGGCAGACCGGGACGCAGCCGCCGCAGCCCTTGCAGATATTGGGGGATATCGCCGCCACCTGGCGGCCGTCGACCTCCTGCCGGGTGATGGCGCCCTCGTACGGGCAGGCGCCGAAGCAGTTGTCGCACAGGGTGCACTTGCTGGCATCGACCTTGGCCACCAGCGGCGGCAGGTCGATGTAGCCCTTCAAGAGGAGCGCCGCGCTCTTGGACACCGCAGCCAGGGCGGACGCCACCGCCTCGGCCACGGTCTTGGGGCCCTGCGAGGCTCCGGCGATGAACACACCGTCGACGACGGTCTCCACGGGCCGGAGCTTGACGTGGATCTCGTTGAAGAAGCCGCCCTTGCTCAGCGGGAGCCTCAAGATCTCCTGCAGCTTGGCCCGCTCGCGGGGCACCATCCCGGCCACCAGGACCACGAGATCGGCCGGGATCTCGGCTTGTTCGCCGCCAGCGAGGTCGTCCCTCAGCTTGACCGTGAGCTGGTCGTCGCTGCTCTCGACCGTCGGGGGATTTTCCCCGGCAAACTTCATGAAGACCGAACCCTTGCGCCCGGCTTCCTCGAAAAGGACTTCATGCCGACCATACGTCCGCATGTCGCGGTAAAGATGGATCTGGTCGAGGTCTGGATCGGCCGTGCTGGCGAGGCTTGCCGAGTGACAGGCCGCCGAGCAGCAGTAGCGTGAGCAGAAGAGGTTGGGCTCCTCGAGATCGGGATCGCTGCCCTGCCGGCTGCCGACGCAGTAGATGTAGGCGACGGTCTTGACGCGCTTGCCCTGGTAGGTGAGGGGTCCCGTGGCCTCGTCCACCAGCTGCTTGTACTCGTGGAGCGTGATGACGCCGGGCGTGCCGTAACCGTACTCGCCAGGCCGGGGGGTGTACGGTTCGAGTCCGGTCGCGACGATGATCGCGCCGACGTGGAGAGATATCGTCTCGGACCGGAGCTGCACCTGCACGGTGAAGTTGCCCACGCTGCCGCTCTTGGCCGTCAGCTCGGCGTTCGTGAAGAGCGAGATGTTCGGGTGCTTGTTGAGGTCGTCGAGCAGCGTGGCGACGATCTCGCTTCCCGGGCGATCGTGGGGGAAGAGCTTGCCCCAGGTGGCCACGTTGCCGCCTACCGTGGCCTCCCGCTCGACGACGTAGACCGCGATTCCCATATCGGCCAGCGCGAGCGCCGCCCGTATTCCGGCGACGCCCGCCCCGATCACCAGGACCGCGGGGACGGTCTCGACGCGCAGATCCGTGAGTGGCCGGGAAAAGCGCGACCTGGCCAGACCGCCGCGCACCAGCCGGGTGGCCTTGGCGGTCGCGGCCGGCGTGTCGTGCCGGTGGACCCAGGAGCATTGCTCGCGGATGTTGACCTGGTTGTAGGTGTAGGGGTTGAGCCCGGCGCGGCCCGACATGCCTCGGAAGGTGTTGAGGTGGAGCTTGGGGGAACACGAGGCGACGATGATGCCGTCGAGCTTCTCGGACCGGATGAGCTCGCTCATCTCGGCTTGAGCGCCATCCGAGCAGGCGAACATGAAGTCGCGGGCCACGACGACGTCGTCTTCCCTGCCGGCAGCATCACGAACGGCTGCGACGTCGACGAAGTCCGAGATGTTGCCGCCGCAGTGGCAGATGAAGGCGCCAAGCCTGCGTTTCTCTGTCATGACTATGGCCTCCCAGCTAGGGCTGCAGCCGTGCGGCTGCTGTTGCGGCGCAGGTACGCGGCGACCTGGGCTGCCGCGGCGCCGGAGTGGAGGACGGTATCCGGAATGTCCCTGACGCCCGCGGCCGTCCCGGCGACGAAGACGCCAGGTATGCTGGTGCGGCCCGGTTCCAGGTCCTCGTCCGGCTCGAGCACGTAGTTGTAGGGGTCGCGGGCGAGGCCGGGGGCGATCATCAGGCCGAATGCCTCGGGGTTGGCCGACAGCCCGACCGACAGGACGACGAGATCGTGCTCTGCTTTCTGGACGCCCACCTTGCCGTTGATGTCCTCGTAGGTGACGATCACGTTGTCGTCGGCAGTGGGCTCGATCTTGGCGACACGGCCCTTGATGAACCGGACGCCCATTCCCTGGGCCTGTTCGTAGAACTCGTCGTACCCCTTCCCGTAGGCTCGGATGTCGATCGAGTAGATCGTCACGTCGGCCAGCGGCAGGGAGCCCATGATGAGCTGCGCCTGCTTGATGGAGTACATGCAGCAGACCCGCGAGCACAGCGAGTTCCCGACCGTGCAATCGCGGGAGCCGGTGCAGAGCACGTAGGCGATGTTGGCGGGAGCCTTGCCGTCCGACGGCCGGATCACGCTGTTGTAGGGCCGCGTCGGGGCGAGGATGCGGTCCATCTGCGTGGCCGTGATGATGTTGGCGCTCGAGCCGAATCCGTAGGTCGGCTTCTTCCTGGCGTCGAAGAGGTCGAATCCCGTGGCGACCAGGACCGAGCCGACCTCGATCTCGGCCTCGACCTCGCGCTGGTCGAAGTGGATCGCGCCGGCAGGGCACGCCTCGACGCACTGGTGGCACTCCGAACACACTCCGCAGTCGAGGCAACGACTGGCCTCGGCCCGAGCCTGATCTTCGGTCAGCGGCTGCTCGACCTCGACCATGGAGCGGACGCGGGTCTCGACCGGAAGCTCCGGAACCTTCGTCTTGGGACGCGCCGAGCGTGGGCCCTCGGCGCGGGCCAGGACCGTGTCGTGGGAGACGACCGGAAGGCGCGCATCGAAGGTGACACCCTGGAGCGATTCACCATTCAGGAAGCGCTCGATGTAGAAGGCCGCACGCTTGCCCTGGGCGATCGCCGCGATGATCATGCCCGGACCGGTGGCGGCGTCGCCGCCGGCAAAGACCCCAGGAACCGCCGTGGCCAGCGATTCCTGGTCCACCGCAAAGGTCCCGTCCAGGTCGAGGCCCAGGCCGGCAAAGGGTCCGGTGCTCGGGGCGAGGCCGATCGCCAGGATGATGAGGTCGGCTGGCTCCTCTTTGATATGGCCGGGAACCGGCTCGGGACGCCGCCGCCCGCTGGCGTCGGGTGCGCCCAGGCGCATCTCCTGCCACCTGGCGGCGACAACCTTGCCGCCCTGGCCGACGAATCCGGCGGGGGCGCGCAGCTCCTGAAGTGCGATGCCCTCGGACAGGGCGTCGGCGATCTCGGCCCTGTGGGCCGGCATCTCAGCGCGGGTGCGGCGATAGACCATGGAGACCTGCCTGGCGCCCTGGCGCAGGGCCACCCTGGCGGCGTCGATGGCGACGTTGCCGCCGCCCACGACCACCACGCGCTGGCCGGCAGCGGCCGCAGAAGGCTTGCCCTGGTAGGTCCCGGAAAGGAAGTCCATGGCGTCCACGACGCCCTCCAGGTCGCGCCCCTGGACCTCGAGTCCCTGGCCTGCCAGCGTGCCCACGGCGAGAAAGGTGGCCGCATAGCCCTGCTGCTGGATCTGTTCGAGGGAGCCGATGGGCGTTCCGGTCTTGATCTCGACTCCGAGCGCCGTGATGTTCTTGATGTCGCGGTCGACGATCTCCCGCGGCAAGCGGTAGGGAGGCAGCCCGTGCCGGAGCATGCCGCCCGCCTCCGGATCGGACTCGAAGAGGGTCACCGGGTAGCCCTTTCGGGCGAGGAAGTAGGCGGCCGAGAGGCCGGCGGGACCCGAGCCCACGATGGCGATCCGATCCGAGCGGAGCGCCTCGGGAATTCCGTACTCGGGCTCGGGGTGCTCGGCGTAGTAACGATCGACCATGAACCGCTTGATGGCCCGGATCGAGAGATTGCCCTCGAGATCACCCCGCGTGCAGGCTCCCTCGCAGGGCGCGTAGCACGCGCGGCTCAAGCTTCCCGGCAGGGGCGCGTCCTCCATGTGGAGACGGAAGGCCTCGGCATACTTGCCGGCCCGCACCAGTGATACGTAGCCGTGGGTCTGGACGCCGGCCGGGCATGCGTACGAGCAGGGCGACGAGCCTTCCTTGGTGATGACGGCTTTCTTGGGCACGGCCTGGGGGAATGCGATGTGGATGGCCCGGTTCGCGGCGAGGTCATAGTTGTAGTGGTCCGGCGTCGCGACCGTGCATACCGTCTCGCACTTGGCGCATCCGGTACACGCCGCGGGATCGACGAAGGTAGCCTTGCGGACGAGCTTGGCCTTGAAGGTTCCGTCTAACTGCGGTCGGATGTCCTTGACCTCGCTGTTGACCTGGAGGTCGACCTTGGGATGGTTGCCGGTGGCCGACATCTTGGGCGCCGACACGCAGCTCGCGCAGTCGAGGGTCGGAAACACCTTGGACAGGAGGATCATGCGACCGCCCACGCTGGGTTTCTTCTCGACCATGAGCACGTTGAAGCCCATGTCGCCCAAAGTGAGGCCGGCCTCCATTCCGGCGATACCGCCTCCGACCACCATTACGTCGTATTTCATGGGTAACTCTCTGTCTCTGGCTTCGCCGGCGCTGACGCCGGGCCTCGGGGCTCAAGGGGTGGGTAGCTCGTGCCAGGTCCATATCTCTTCGAGCTTGAACGGCTTTTTCCGGCCCGCCCGCGAACCTGGATGACTGAAGGGATCCGCGGGCGGGCAGAGGCTCTGCTGGCGTCAGAGTTGCTTCAACAGGTCGCCGAACTGCTTGAGGTTGTTGACGAAAGGTTCGGCGCAGACCGAGCAGATCGCTCCCATGCGGATCCGGCGCGGGTCTTCTCCGGACTCTTTGAGCATGCCCTGGGCGTCTTTCACCAGGCTGGCCGTCTTGTCGGTGCAGTCCGCCAGGAATGCGCAGTCGCTGCCGTCGGCGGCGATGAAGACGCCATCGAAACCGGCCTTGATGGCGCGCACGATCCACCGGGGATGAATCCCGCTCGAGCAGGGCAAGCTGATCACGTTCACCGCGGTCGAGTAGGGCATGTGCGCACTTCCGGCAAGATCGATGCCAGGATCCGAGATATTCTGCGTCGAGAAGACCAGGATCTTGGGATCGTCGACCTGGACGCCCCGGGGCGGAACTGCGGAAGTCACGCTACTTCCCTCTCCGCACGAAGACGCGCCAGTAACCCGCCTCCTCGAGGTTGCCGAGGTAATCGTGGCCGACTTTCTTGCACCACAGGGGGATATCCTCGAGGGTGCCGATGTCAGAGGACGTGACTTCCAGGATGCTCTTGATCTTGACGCCAGGGATGGCGCGTTTGGCCTCCAGCAAGGGACCAGGACAGGCCATTCCGCGGGCATCGATCATCTTCTCGGGGCTGAGTGTGGATAGATCCACTGCTGGCATGGTGCTTTTTCCTTCCGGACGATGTCCGACGATTGTTAGTTGCTAGATGAAGATGGTCTGGCCGTCGTCGGCCTTCGAGTAGTAGGTTGCGACACCCCCGATGCCATCCACGATGGATTCCAGGTCGTCCTTCTTGATGCCGAACATGTCCATCGTCTGGCTACAGGCCACGATGTCCAGGTTGCCGACCTCCTTGGCGCTCCGGAGTGTGGTGAGCCAGAGGGCACCCTTCTCATCACCCTTGAGGCCCTGGCGCATCGCATCGGCAACCGGGCCGAGATCGGGGCTGATCGCCGAGTTGGTCTTCCAGTCGCCCTTGCGGAACGCCAGCAGGCCGCCCATGGTGAGGAAGAGGAGCACCTCTTTTTCCATGACGGCCGCACCCGAGGCGAGGGTCGCCGCGACCATGAGCTTGTCGACGCTACCGTCGCTCAGGATGATCGAGATCTTGTCTACCATTGCTGAACTCCTATGCCGCTGTCATGCGGAACTCATGGCTTCGATCCTGTTTCCAGCCATGGATTAACTACGGGGTTTCGGGCCTATCTCCAACATTGCTGCCTTTTTCAAGAAAAATCGTCCTGTCGCCCTTGGTACGCGCGCAATATTGATATCCGCGCCAGGATATCTGGATCAACACCGCCGCAAGACCCTCCCGGATCGCCTGGCTTGCAGGGTATCTGCCCCGGTATCCGTACGGGAACCGGCTCCAGTAGGATTTTGTGCCGCGTCGGTCGCGCCGCAGGGGACCGAAAGCGCGATCGACGTGGCCACAATGGCCCTGCCCGGCCAGCTCAGTGCGAGACATGATTAATTCCTGTCATCGTAGTTACCGTATATCGCAAGCTCGAAACCTTCGTCGGCAAAATATCCGGACCTCGCGAGAATGGCGCCGCGAGGCCAAATTCGGGCCCCCCTTGCACCTGGGTGTCTCGGTGGACGAAACTCCGCAGCCGTGCTGCCGGGGCTGGAGTTCGGGCGAGACATTCGCTGGACTGGCGCTCGGGAAGGCATGGTGCGCATCTTCGCTCGGTTGCGGCAAAGCCGAGAAGCTTGCGGAGAATCGCATCTCTCGCGGCGCACCTTGCCCTGGAAACCCGATATTAGTCCCGAGTATCTATTTCATATTATCGAATATACTGAATTCATGGGGCAGTTGCGGGATGAGGCGACAATTTCGGGAGAAAAAGCACATCTGTACCGCCAAGTAGCGGACATAGCACCGTAGAAAGCTACGATGTCCCGATCTGGCGGGGCTGCTATGACGTATGTGTCGAAGGAACAGGTGTTTGACCGACAAGTAATTCTCGATCAGGGAGTTGAATGATGTCGAATAAGGTATCAATCGTGCTTTTCTCGGGCACCGTGGACAAGCTCATGGCCGCGGCGATCCTTGCGACGGGCGCTGCGGCCATGGGCAAGGATGTCAGCATATTTCTGACGATGTGGGGAGTCATGGCTTTCCGGAAAGGGGACTGGAAGACCAACATCCGGATAAGCAAGGATTTCGAGGACCAAGCTCCGGCAATGTTGCGCTCGATGTCCGAAAAGAAGGTGCCGGGTTGGCTAGAGAACTTCAAATCTGCCCAGGAAATCGGCAACGTAAAGATCGTTGCGTGCGGAATGACCATGGATCTGTTCGAACTCAAGCTCGAGGATCTCGAGCCGGTGGTGACGGACGTCGATGGAGTGGCCAGCTTCTGGAACCAGGTCGAGGATGGCACGGCCTTGTTCCTGTAAGACCATCACAGGATGGCGCTGGCCTGCCGGTCGATGGGCCACCAGCTTCCCGGAGATGACGTGATGTCCCTGGATTTGAGGAGATTTCATCCCATGCCGGACCTACAGAACATCAGTATCACCAGCGAATCGGATGCGCGGGGCAGTTTCTGCCCCGGTCCGTTGATGGAACTCATCCGGCTCGTTCGAGCCGGAGCCGTCGGGGACGTGCTGGCCGTCCTCTCGAAGGACGATGGCAGCAAGCGAGACATTCCTACCTGGGTGGCAAAGGCCGGACACGAGTTTCTGGGCATGGAGCCCTTCGAGAATGCCACCCGTTTCATCGTGAGAAAGGCCAAGTAGGCAATGGCCAAGAGAATTGTGATCCTTGGCGGAGGAATGGGCGGAACGCTCACCGCCAACCTGCTGGCGAAGGAATTCTCCCGCAAAGAGGCGGAGATAACGGTCATCAGCGCGAGCCCTCGTCACGTGTATCAGCCAGGTTGGCTCTACATTCCGTTCGGCAGCGGAGATGTGACCGAGCTGGAACGACCTCTCGAGTCTCTGCTGCGCAAGGAAGTCAAATTGCGCATCGATCGGGTCGTGAAGCTCGACAGTGATGCGCAGACGGTGTCCCTTGCCAGCGGGAAGGTTCTTCCTTACGACTATCTGGTCCTGGCTACCGGATCCGTCGGCGCTCCCGAGATGGTTCCGGGATTGGTCGAGGCCGGTGATCACTTCTACACCGAGGCAGCCGCCCTTGCGCTACGTACGAAGCTGGCCGACTTCGATGGCGGCAGGATCCTCATCGGCGTCGCCGGGCTACCCTACAAGTGTCCCGTCGCTCCGGTCGAGTTCACCTTCCTGCTCGAGGAACACCTCCGCAAGCGCGGTTTGCGGAACAAGACCGAGATCCGATATACCTTCCCGATCAACGCGCCGTTCACCATCCCGACGGTCGCGCCGATGGTGGAGGCCCGCATGCTCGAGCGAAAGATCGAGATCGAGACCTTCTTCAACCTCGAGAGTATCGATCCGGGCACGAAAGTTGCGACGAGCCTCGAGGGATCGTCGTTCCCCTTCGATATTGCGGTATTCGTGCCACCGCACCTGGGAGCCGACTTCCTGCGGGGGCATGCCCTGGCCGACAAGAGTGGCTGGGTATCGGTGGATCGCGAGAGCCTTCAGGTCAAGGGCACGTCCAATGTCTGGGCGCTCGGAGACACCGTCAACCTGCCCATCAGCAAGGCGGGAAGCACGGCTCACTTCCAGGCTCCGACCATCGCGGCACAGGTTGCGGGTGCCGTGCGCGCCCGCCAGGTCGCCGGAAAGCACGCCAGGTACGATGGACACGTGATGTGCTTCCTGGAGGCCGGAGACAGCAAGGCCACGCTCCTGGATTTCAATTATTCGGGACCGCCACAACCCAAGCAGCCAAACTTCGCCATGCACTTCGGCAAGCTGGCCTTCAATTCGGCCTACTGGCTCGTGGTTCCCAGCGGACGGGTTTGAGGGTCGGCAAGGCAAGGAGTCCTCGCGCCACGGAAAACACCAGGCAGAAAGGCGCGCCGGCCAGTAGCCGGCGCGCTTCTTGCTGACAGCGATCAAGGCTTCGCGAGTTTCCGCGATCAGTAGCTGAGGACGACGTCGGCTTCGAGCGATTCGAGAACGAGGCGACCCGTCGTGATGATCTCGACACCGGCAATGAGGTGGTCCGGTTCGATGTGACGTGCCTTGAGGCAAGGAACGCACGCGAGGATGTGGCCCCCGTTGTCGAGGAAGAGGTCGACCAGGGTCTTGAGCGGAGGCATTTCGGGGGCGTGGATGTACCCCGCGACGCCGAGGGCGGCCAGGAGGGTCGCGCCCGCCTGGAGAATGACGGTACAGTTGGTTTCCATCGCCAGAACGCCATTGCCAACGACAAAAGGCAGCGAGGCCCGCTCGGCGTCTTCGGGCCCGTGCGTCGCGATGATGACGTACTTTCTGGTGAGTTCTGCCAAGATCTGTCCTCGAAGTGCGAGTCGGGGCTATTTCAAGCGCCTGATGAAGAGCCGCCACTTCCCGGAATCCTGGGCGGATCCGAGATACTCATGGCCGACCCGTCCGGCCCACAGGGGCATGTCCTCGACGGTTCCAGGATCGGCCGAAATCACCTCCAGGACCTCGCCCACGTTGATGCTCGAGATGGCGCTCTTGGCTGCCAGAAGCGGTCCCGGGCACGGAACCATGCTTGCGTCGATGGTCCTGGCAGCTCCCGGTAGTTCTCCAGGCGCTGGCCCGGCGACAGGCGCCAGAGGCGTGTCGCCGCCCCTTTCGTCGGGTTTGGCGAGGCGCTTGCGATACTGGGCGGGGGCGCTGCCCCGGTCCGTGCCACCGTCGAGATTCAGCCGCTCCAGCACGACGGCACGGATGAGGATGCAGGCCTCGATGATCCGCCGATCGGCCAGCCGATAGAAGATCGTCTGACCCTCCCGGCGCGACAGCAGGAGCCCCTGTGCCTTGAGCAGCGTCAGGTGCTGGCTCACGTTGGACAGCGCCACACCGAGCGCGGCCGCCAGATCGCCGACGCTCATCTCCTGGGCGGCGATGAGGGCCACGATCCGCAAGCGCTTGCCGTGGGAGAGGGCCGCGCAGATCTCGGCGTGACGGTCGAAGACATCGGGGGGCAGTTCGGTGGCGCCACAAGCCATCTGGGTGGGCTTGCTTGCGTTATTTCGCCCGGCCGTGCTCATCGTAGGTCGAAAGTATCATGGATCGTGCGGCTGCGGGAAGCCTGTCGGTCATGAACGCGCCGGGCCAGTGCTGGCAGGGCCGGGCGCACGTGCTGGAAGAAGCGCTCCAGGCCGGCGCAGAGAAAATTGCGCCCCGGCTCGCCATCGCCCGAGGTGGCCAGGCGATCCTTGGGACAGCCGCCGTTACACCACGCCAGGACGTCGCACTGGCGGCATCGCTCCGACAGGTTCTGGCGCTTTTTCGCCCCGAAGGCGACCAGGTCCGGTGCCTCCCAGAGAGCCGCCAGGCCGTGGTCATGGATCGATCCGAGGCGGTGCTCGCCATCGACGAAGTGATCGCACGGGTACAGGGTTCCATCGTGTTCGAGCGCCGGCACGTCGCCGCAGGTCTCACGAAAGAGGCACAGCGAGTGCGGCAAGCCGAGCTCGGGCCGGATCGCCTCGTCGAACCACTGGACCACGACCTTGCCCACGTCCTCGGCGAGCCAGAGATCGAAGACGCGGCACAGGAATTCGCCCACAGCTTCCGGCTCGGGCGTGCGTTCGCTCATGCTCCCGTCGGGAAGTCGCTCCACCAGGGGCAAGAACTGCAGGTAGCGCACACCGATACTCCGGAAGTAGCGGTAGACCTCCTCGGGCTGATGGACGTTGGCCGCGTGGACGACGCAGAGGACGTCGACGTGGACGCGCCGCCGGCTCAGGGTAGCCAGGGCCCGCACGACCTGCCGGTGGGAAGGTTGGCCAGCTCTGGTGACGCGGTACGCGTCGTGCATCGCGGCGGGCCCGTCCAGGCTGAGGCCGACCGAGAACCGGAATTCGAACAGGAACTGCGCCCAGTCGGCATCGATCAGCGTGCCGTTGGTCTGGAGGCCGTTCGTGACGGTCTGCCCTGCAAGCTGGTGGCGACGTTGCCAGGCCACGATCTTGCGAAAGGTCGAAAGTCCGAGGAGGGTGGGCTCCCCTCCGTGCCACTCGAAGTGCATGTGCGTCCCGGCAGCCTCGAGAATCTGCTTGATGGCGTCTTCGAGCTGGTCGTCGGACATGCGCCGCGGCTCGGGATCGAAGAGATCCAGGCGCCCGGTATAGTAGCAGTAGCTGCAATCGAGATTGCAGAGCGGTCCCGTGGGCTTGACCATCACCAGACCGGGCGTAGGGGCCTGGATCAACGCAGCCCTCCCTGGCGCGAGGCGATCCGGAGGATCCTCAGGCGAGCTGCCGGCTGAAGAAGTCCAGCGTACGAGCGAAGGCCAACCGGCTGGCCGCGACGTTGTACGAGGGGCCACCATCCCGGAAAAAGCCGTGCGGAGCGCCCTCGTAGAAGAAGGGCTCGTAGGGCTTGCCGAGCCTTCGCATCTCGGCCTCGAACGCCGGCACGCCCTCGTTGACGCGGGTATCGAGGGAGCCATAGTGGCCCTGCAACGGGGCCCGGATCCCGCTAACCCGGTCGAGGGGCGGGGATTGCCCGTAGAAGATCGCACCCGCTGCCAGCTCCTCGTCGTCGCAGGCCAGCAGCGCCACCAGGCCACCGCCCATGCAGAAGCCGACCGCGCCGACCTTCTGGCCCGTGCTGACCGGATTTTCCTTGCGCAGCCAGCTGGCGGCCTCGACGAGCTGCAAACGGAACGAGTCGAGCCAGTTGGCCCGGCTCGACAGCGGGGCAAAAAGGGCCTGCGAAGTCTGGCTGATGCGGTTGCGCTCGGCCTCGGGAAGCTTTGCCAGGGCCTGGTCGCGGACCTCCGGAGCAAAGGCTGTCGGGCCGAGGCTGCCCATGAAGGCCTGGACCTCGGAGATGCGCTCCCGAGTCAAGGTCTCGGGCCGTTCCCCTTCGGGGGCGAAGAGATCGGGCGCGAACGCGGCATAGCCGGCACCAGCGAAGCGATGCGTGACGTCCTCGATGTGAGCGTCCACGCCCCAGATCTCCTGGAAGACCAGGATGCCTGGAAGCGGCCCCGCGACTCGCTCGGGCAGGCAGAGCAAGCCGCTTGCGCCCTTGGATCCATACCGAACCCACTCGTGACTGATCGCCATGGCGCCAGTTTAGCGGATCGGGCCCTCGCTTGCCATCGCTCGCCAGGGCCCGACCCGGTGTGGGCGAAAGCGCTCTAGGCGAGGACCGCGGATCCGCGCTTGTTGCGCAGCAGCCGGTCGAACTCCTGGACCTGCTCTTGCTCGGCCAGCCAGAATTCGGGTGACTTCTGCGCGTTGAGCTGAGCGACGGACTTACCCTGCTGTTCGACCCAGGTGTAGTACTTGAGGTTGTGCCAGCGGTCGCGGGCATGCGGGGTGCCGTCCTGGATCCAGTCGAGGCCCGCGCCGTGGAAGATCGAGCGGACCCGGGCATGGGCCTCGGCCTTGGTAAGGGGGCCGTACGTGGCGTCGAGATCGGCCATGACCGAGTAGTACCGATCCAGCGAGTCCGTCGCCACCGTCACGACCGCGGACTTCTTGTCGAAGCCGTAGTGCTTGGCTGCCTTGATCGCCCCGAGGATGTTGCAGACGCCGGAAATCCCGAACGTGCCCTGCATGGCGGCCAGCGCGTCCTGCCCGATCCCCAGCTCCTCGGCCAGGTAGGCGATGCCGACGTCGTCGGACAGGACCTGCAGGCCCAGCTTGCACGAAATGTCGTCGATCGCGATCATGGCGTCCATGTTGCGGACATTGTGTATCCAGGTCACATGCTTGTCGCCGATGCCCTGGATATCGTGGTCGCCGTAGCCGTTGTTGTAGAGGGTCGGGCACTGGATGGGCTCGAGGCCGACGATCTTGCAGTCGGGATTGTGCTGCTTGAGGCGGTCGCCCGCAGCGATCGTTCCCGCGGAACCCATCGCCGAGACGAAGGCAGCTGCCCGGCCGTCGCCGATGCCGACGTTGGCGAGTTGCTGCAGGGCCTCGAGCGCGGAGTTACCGGTCACGTACCAGTGGAAGCGGTAGTTGCCCATGACCTCGAACTGGTTGAGGACCTTGTTGCGCGGGCTCTGGGCCGCGAGCTCGTTGCACTTGTCGTAGATCTCCTTGACGTTGCTCTCGCAGCCCACGGTCGCGATGTAATCGGCGCCGTACGAGCGGATCTTCTCGAAGCGCTCCTTGCTCATCTGCTCGGGCAGGAGGACCAGCGACTGGTATCCGAGCCGGGTCCCGACCCAGGCGCCGCCGATGCCGTAGTTGCCGGTGCTCGGGAAGATGAGGGTGTCCCTTCCAGGCTCGATCTCGTCGTGGATCTGCTTCTCCATGGTGACCGAGTAGGTAGCGCCGACCTTGTGGCTGCCGGTCGGGAAGTGCTTGCCGACCAGCACCACGATCGGCGTGTCGACCCCGGTCAGCTCGGGCGGGAGCACCAGCATCCGGACCTTGCCGTCGGGCGCCTTCCAGGTGATGTTGTAGAGGTTGATCGGATCCAGCGGAGCGGCGGTCGCGGCCTCGAGGGCGCGCTTGCGCACGGCGGGAGCGATCCGGTCCGGATACAGCATCTCCTCGAACGTGGGACCGAAAACGAGTTCTGGCAAGGTCGGTACCTCCTGGCTGCCCGCTGGGACGATCGCCACTATAGCAATTCCCGACCGACAGCGGGATGCCTGTCCGCAATTTGGGCGGATGGACGGGATTTCTTGCGGATGTCGAACCGGTACCTGGCCGGTGAAGATCGACCCATGACGAAGATCGAAGAACTGAAGTGCGTGCAGTGCGGGCGCAGCTATGCGCCCGGCACCGCGATGACCTGCCCGGCGTGCGGCCTGGAGGGCATCCTGGAGGTTCGTTACGGACCGGAGGCGCGTTTTTCTGCCGCCGACCTCGCCGGCCGGCCCCGGGATCTCTGGCGCTATCGCGAGCTGCTCCCGGTCGAGCTGGCCGCCGCCGGATCCGGCGACGCGAGCCGGACACCCGCCGAGCTGCAGGTCGGCTGGACGCCGGTCTACGATGCCCGGCGCCTGGCCGAGCACCTCGGCATCCGCCGCCTCTGGATCAAGGACGACGGCCGCAACCCGACCGCCTCGTTCAAGGACCGGGCCTCGGCCCTTGCCGTGATGGCGGCGCGCCAGGCCGGAGCGCATACGGTGGCCTGCGCCAGCACCGGGAACGCGGCCTCTTCGCTGGCCGGGTTCGCCGCGGCGACGGGGCTCGAGGCGATCATCTTCGTACCCGAGCGAGCGCCCGAGCCCAAGGTCGCCCAGCTGACCATGTTCGGCGCCAGGGTGCTCAAGGTCCAGGACAACTACGACCGTACCTGGGACCTCTGCCAGCAGGCCTGCGGCGAATTTGGCTGGTACAACCGCAATGCGGCCGTCAATCCCTATCTGGTCGAGGGCAAGAAGACCGCCGGGCTCGAGATCGCCGAGCAGCTCGGCGAGGATCTGCCGGACTGGATCGCGGTCTCGGTCGGAGACGGCTGCACCATCGCGGGCGTCTGGAAGGGGCTGGTCGAGATGCACCGGCTGGGCCTGGCCCCCCGGCTGCCGCGCCTGCTGGGCGTGCAGGCCGAGGGTGCGCGGGCCGTCGCCGACGCGTTCGCCCGGGGCGAGGACCTGGTCGTCGGAGGCGACGACACCATGGCCGACAGCATCGCGGTCGGGCATCCCCGGAACTGGCGGAGGGCCGTGCGGGCGGTCCGCGAAAGCGGTGGCACCTTCGTCTGTGTCAGCGACGCCGAGATCCTCGACGCGATGCGCCAGCTGGCGCGCAAGGCCGCCGTCTTCGGCGAGCCGGCCGCGGCCGCGAGCCTCGCGGGCCTCGGTCGCGCGGTGCGAGACGGGATCCTCTCGGCTCGCGATACCGCCCTCACGCTGGTGACGGGCAACGGATTGAAGGACACCAAGAGCGCCATCGCCGCGGCCGGCGGACCGACCGCCATCGCCCCCCGGATCGAGGCCGTGGCCGAGGCCCTCGCGGCGCTCGTGTCGTAACGGCCTCTGCGCGCCTCGATCGGGTGCGCCGTGCTCCGCGGGCTTGCTCCCGGGTAGCACGCGGCCGGGTGAACGGCGCTAGAATTACCTAGATGTCAGAACGAACCCTCGATTTGGGCGGCGTGACGGTCGACCCGGGCGCCGCCGGAACTCCGTCACAGCTGCTGCGCGGCGCCTTGCTCGTCGACCTGGCCTCACGCGGCATCGAAGCCGCCGACCTGCGCATTCAGGACGGACGGATCGCCGCGCGGGGCCCCGGTCTGGAGCCATTGCCCGGCGAGTCCGTCGTCGATCTGTCGGGCCGCCTGATCCTGCCGGGCATGGTCAACGCGCACACCCACCTGTACAGCGCGCTGTCTCGGGGAATGCCGGGCCCTGCCAGGCCCCCGCGGGACTTCCTGGAGATCCTCGAACTCGTGTGGTGGCGGCTCGATCGGGCGCTGGACGAGGAGCAGATCTACCTCTCGGCCCTGGTCGGAGCCCTCGACGCCGTTCGCGCCGGTACCACCACGATCGTCGACCACCATGCTTCTCCCGCCAGCATTTCGGGATCCCTGACGCGCATCGACGAGGCGCTCGAGACGGTGGGCATCCGGCGGGTTCTCTGCTACGAGGTCACGGATCGCGGCGGCCCGGCCGAGCGGGAGGCCGGCCTGGCCGAGTCGGCAGCTTTCCTCCAGCGCCCCCGGCAGCCGCTGTCTCGCGGCCTGGTAGGCGCGCACGCCAGCTTCACCCTCGCCGAGGAGACCCTCGAGGCCATCGGCACGCTCGCACGCACGACGGGGTCCGGCGTCCACATCCACGTCGCCGAGGACGCCTACGACGTGACCCACGCCCGGCACCGGCACGGCCGCGCCATCATGGAGCGCCTGCGTGATGCCGGTTGCCTGTCGGGGCGGACGATCCTGGCGCACGGAGTGCATCTCGAGGATCGCGATCTCGCCGTCGCCATGGAGCACCGCTGCCTGCTGGTGCACAATCCGCGCTCCAACTTGAACAACCGCGTCGGCTACGCCCCCGTCTTCGCGCCGGTGGGTGGGCTCGAGCCCCGCTGGGCCCTCGGCACCGACGGCATCGGGTCGGACATGTTCGCCGAGGCCCGGTTCGCCTACTTCAAGGCCCAGGAGGCCGGCCGGGGGGCGAGTCCGGATGCCGTGCTCGACCTCCTGGCCACCGGAGCGCATCTTGCAGGCAGCCTCTTCGAGCTCCCCATCGGCGCTCTGGCGGTGGGCTCGGAGGCCGATCTCGCGGTGCTCGATTACGATCCGCCCACCCCGCTTTCACCTGCAAACCTGGGCGGTCACCTGATCTTCGGGATCTCCTCCGGCGCCGTCGAGTCGGTGATGGTCGCCGGTCGATGGATCATGTGGGAGCGCCGGTTCGGCGGACTGGATGTCCGCGCCATCCAGGCACGGGCCCGTGAGGCTGCGGCCCGCCTGTGGGGGGACCTCGCTCCCCAGCTCGTGCCCTGAGGATTCGGGCTGCGGCCCGTCGGATTTGCCCCTGACCACGGAAAGGAATCTGATGTCGAGAGTGATCAAGTGCGGTGTCATCCAGACCCGGAACGACGTTCCGGTGGATCAGCCGATCGCGAGGATCAAGGAGGCGGCGATCGCCAAGAACCTCGCGCTCCTCGAGGACGCCGCCCGCCAGGGGGTGCAGATCGCCAGCCTGCAAGAGGTCTTCTCTGGCCCGTACTTCTGCGCCGAGCAGGATCCGCGGTGGTATGCCACCGCCGAGCGGATCCCCGACGGACCCACCGTCCAGTTGCTGCAGGAATTCGCCGCCAGGCATCGCATGGTCCTGGTGGTGCCGATCGTCGAGGAGGAGATGCCCGGCGTGTACTACAACACCGCGGCGGTCCTCGACGCCGATGGCCGGTTCCTGGGCAAGTACCGCAAGACGCACCTGCCCCATTGCCTGCCCGGGTTCTGGGAGAAGTTCTACTTCAAGCCGGGCAACCTCGGCTACCCGGTCTTCGATACCGCCTATGCCAAGGTCGGTGTGTACCTCTGCTACGATCGCCACTTCCCCGAGGGGGCTCGCATACTCGGCCTCAACGGCGCCGAGGTCGTGTTCAATCCGTCCGCCACGACGGCCGGGCTCTCGGAGTACCTCTGGAAGCTCGAGCAGCCGGCTCATGCCGTGGCCAACGGCTACTTCCTGGGTGCGATCAACCGCGTGGGCTGGGAAGCCCCGTGGAACATCGGCGAGTTCTACGGCCAGAGCTACTTCGTGGATCCCCGGGGCAGGATCGTCGCCGAGGCCTCGCGGGATCGAGACGAGCTGGTCGTCGCGGACCTCGACCTCGACATGATCGCCGAAGTTCGCCATCAGTGGCAGTTCATCCGCGATCGTCGTCCGGACCTGTACGAGCCGCTCGCCCAGGTGGGCGTGGGCTAGCCATTCGGACGTCGCAAGAGAGCACCCGGGAGCTGGAAGAAGGCTGCACCATGGCGAAGATCTCGGTCGACCTGATCGGGTTGTCGTTCCGCAACCCGATCATCCCTGCGGCAGGCCCCAACGTGGGCAACGGCGAGCAGCTGTCCCGGGCGGCGGCCGGGGGGGCCGGCGGCTTGCTGGCCAAGACGGTATCGCGAGCGGCCGCCCGCGTTCCGCGTCCCAACATGATCCAGTTCGGAGCCTCGGGCATGCTCAACACCGAGCTGTGGACGGAGCTCTCGCTCGAGCAGTGGCTCGAGCACGAGTACGACATCGGTCTGGCGGCGGCTCGCTCTGCCGGGATTCCCTTCATCGCGTCGATCGGCTACACGCCCGACGATCTGAGCGCGCTCGGACCCCTGGTCGAGGCCAAGGGGGTGGACGCGATCGAGTTCACCGTGCACTACCTCGATCCCGCGCGGGTCGTCGAGACGGCAAGGGCGCTCAAGGACGCGGTCAAGATCCCGATCATCGCCAAGCTCTCGCCGCACTCGGGCGATCTCGGGGATCTCGCCGCGGCGCTGGAGCCGCACGTCGACGCCTTCGCTTGCATCAACAGCTTCGGGCCGACCCTGGCCATCGACATCGAGCGTGGCGAGCCCTTGCTGGGCAGCGAGTTCGGGTACGGGTGGCTTTCGGGTGCGCCCCTCAAGCCCCTGGCGGTGCGGTCGGTCTTCGAGGTCGCGCGCCGGGTCCGCAAGCCCGTGATCGGGGTGGGGGGCGTCACGACCGGCAAGGACGTGATCGAGATGTTCATGGCCGGGGCCTCGCTGGTGGGTATCTGCACCGTGGTCTTGCTCCGGGGCCAGCGCATGCACCAGAAGCTCGCCACCGAGGTCGACCAGTGGCTCGACGCGCACGGCTACTCGGATATCCGCCAGATCCAGGGCCTCTACGTACAGCGCTTCGGGCGCGGCCAGCGCGTGGTCGTCGCTACCGAGGAGTTCCCGGTGCTAGCCGAGGAGCGGTGTATCAAGTGTGGCAAGTGCGAGCCCGTCTGCTTCCACGATGCGATGAAGGCCCCCCTGAAGTCCCTGCCGGAGGTGAGTCCCGACGTCTGCTTCCAGTGCGGCCTCTGCGCATCGGTCTGCCCGACCGACGCGCTCAGCTTCAAGCCGCGCTCCGCGGTGACGATGCGGGGGCTAGCGTAGCCGGCTCGGTCGCTGCGCTGCGCAACCGGGCCCGCGCCTTTCGAGCCGAAATCGGCCCTGGCGATCAGAAGGTCGCCAGGTTCACGCCCGTATAGTAATGCATCAGGATCTGGCCGTAGCTCCAGCCGAGATCCGCGTAGGCCTTGGCGCCCCACTGGCTCATGCCGAGCCCGTGCCCGAAGCCGCCCCCGGTGAACTTCCAGCCGCCGGCGACGGCCGCCAGCTGGTAACGCGTGCTGGGCAGGCCGGTGGCCAGGCGGAAAGAGTTGGCGTCTGCCACGGCGCTGCCCGCAGGGCCGCTCACCGTGAGCCAGCGGGCCCGCCCGTGGGCCGTGTAGGTCTGGACCGACAGGCGAGCCGGGCTTCCGATCGCGATGCCCTGTGCCGCGAGACCGGCCTGCACCCTGGCGGTGGACAGTACGCGGGTCCAGTGGGCATAGGGCGAGATGTCGATGTCGTCCACTCCGCGGATGTAGGGAAGATCGATGCCCCAGACGGCGATCGCGTCGTCGGTCTGTCCGCCGGACGAGGCATGGAACAGCGCCGAGATGATCCGCCCCTGGTAGGTCAATCCGACGCCCGTGGTCGCCTGTACGGCTTCGTCCGAGGCCAGGGTCTCGGCCGACGCTCCGCCGTAAGCCTGATCTCGGGTGTCGCCATACAGGTCGAATCCCTGGTCCGCGTGCCGGCCGATGTTGGCGGCCGCATAGGTGCGAGCGGCGATCGCCTGGGACTCGAGGGCCGCCTCGGGCCAGGATGCCGGCATCTCGGCGGGCACGACGCCCAGCAGATAGGATTCGAGCGGGAGGCGATCGACCAGGGTGACGCAGTCCGGAGCTCCGGGCGTGGCGAGGGCCTCGAACGAGCCGCGGTAGCGGCGTCCGTTCCAATCGAGCGTTCCGTCGGTGGCGGGGCTCACCAGGATCGGCGCGCTCCGGGTTACCACGACCTGGCCGTTCTCGAGCAGGCGGACGCTCCCGCCGGTGGCCTGGAACTCGTAGCTGGCGCCGGCCGGAAGTCGCGCGTTCCCGACCGTTGCCGGCCCCTGGAGCCCCACCGCGATGGCCGAGCGCCCGACCGCGATCCCGATCCCGACGGAGGCCGGGAGCACGGCGGTGCCCAGCAGCCCGAGGTTTGCCGGGAACTGCGGCATCAGGGCCGCCGAGCCGCCCTGCGGACCCGATCCGGAGGCGCCGAGTGCCCAGAGCCCGAGTCCCGGATCCGCAGCACCGTTCTCGGCTAGCTGACCCACCGGCAGCCCGCACCCCGACAGCAGCACCGTCAGGGCCACCGCGCGCCACGGGCGCGAAAATCGACCTGGCACCATTCTTTGTTGACCTTAACCTTGATACTACCCCACCTTAACCATTGTTGCCAATCGTGATCTTCGCCCCCGAATCCGAGGATCCTGGGTTTGTTGTCTTTGGAGCGGGCCCCCTTGGACTCCTCGGGACCGATCCTCGCCGGGCGAATCGGGCTCGGCCTTTTGCAGTTTGAACGGGGCCCTCTGCGCGGTCGCTTCGCTGCGCAACCGGGCCCCGTTTGACTCATCGGGCTCGATCCATTCAAACCGGGAGCACTCTAGATAGCGCGCCGCGAAGCGGGCAGGAAGCCGGCCGCCAGGATGGCCTCCAGCACCGATCCGCTGATCGTGCGGGTCTTGTCGGACAGCGTCCAGCACGCGGCACGATCGCCCCGCGGGTCGATATCGCCGATCTTCTGGCCCAAGCGCACCGGCAGGCCGGGATGGGCGAGGCCACGCAGCACGCCGGAGATCTCGGCCTGGACCGGATGGCCTGCCACCGTGGCGAGGATCTCGCCGGCCTCGATGGCATCACCGATGTCGCGCCGGGCCTCGAGGATGCCGGCTGCGGGAGCGCGCAGGACGCGCTGGTGGGACACTCCGGCTATGACGCCGGGCGTGCCGGTGTTGGGCGAGGCGAGCCCGCTCGTGATGATGCGGCCCAGATCGTGGCCGCGCTGGGTCTCGATCGCCTGGTGCACGTCCCGGCCAGCTTCCAGGCCCGGTCCCAGGCCGATCACGAGGGGGGCGTCGTCGAGACGACAGTCGAGATTGCGCTTGGCGATGCGGCCATCCACGATGACGTCCGGCCGCCAGCGCTCCTTGAGCGAGTCGGCCGGGTCGACGACCACCGCGATGAAGTCGGCGCCGGAAAGGGCCGCGTCGAGCCCGAAAAGCGGCGAACTCAGGTGGGATCTCAGGTCCTGGCCATAGCCGACGCCGCGCACGCCCTCGACGACGATCTCGCCCTCGTAGACGGCCGAGCAGAAGGCGACCGACCGGCGCACGGCCGTGGGGCGGGAAAGCTCGGTCATGGCCACGGTAAAACCGGCGCGAAAGAGGCGGTGAGCCGTTCCCGATGCGTGCTCCCCGGCACCTTTGATGAGGACCTTGGTCACGGCTCGCTGGAACGATACCCTGCGCTGCGGCAGCGCTCCCGTGGCGTCGGAAAATGGCCTCTTGCCGGGCCTTCCAGCTTGAGGCCCGAACCGCTCCGGTAGCGACGGGGCCCGGTCATTGGATCGCCTGTGCCGCCAGCTCGGACCTGGTCGCCGAGCCTGACGTGGACTCGAGCTTGCCCAGGGCGCGCAGGATCTTCTCCGGCGTGAAGGGCCAGTCGCGCATCCACACGCCGACCGCGTCGTGGATCGCGGCGGCGATCGCGGGCGCCGCGCCGTTGGTGGCGATCTCCGAGATGGATTTCCCCCCGAAGGGGCCAAAGGGATCGTCGGTCTCGATCAAGATGGCCCGGAAGTCGTCCGGCAGATCGCCGATGCCCGGAATCTTGTAGTCGGTGAAGTTGGGGTTGAGGCAGCGGCCGGCGTCGTCGTACACCATTTCCTCGTAGAGGGCGTGCCCGATGGTCTTGAGCACCCCTCCGTAGACCTGGCCAAGGGCCAGTTCCGGATTGATCGGAGTTCCGCAGTCCTGCAGGGCGTAGTACTTCTGCACCTGCACCGCCCCCGTCCGGGTGTTGACCGCCACCTGGCAGAAGTGCGCGCCGTAGGGGAAGGAGCCCTTGTCCGCGATGAAGTGCGCCGTGGCCACCAGCTGGCCCCGACCGGTGCCGCTCTGCGTGTTCCGGGCGATGGCGTCGTAGGTCGCGCTGCCGGTCTTGCCCCGCACGGTCGACGGGAATACCAGCTCGAGATTCTCTGCCGGTTCGCCGAGAACCTCGGTCGCGGCGTCGAGGATCTTGCGCTTCATCTCGCGGGCCGCGTTGAGCGCCGCCCCGCCCGAGAAGAAGGTGCCGCTCGACGCGTATGCACCGGTGTCGAAGGGCGTGACGTCGGTATCGCCCGAGGTGATGGCGATGTCCTCGATCCTCGCGCACAGGACCTCCGCGGCGAGCTTGGTCGTCAGCGTATCGAGCCCGGTGCCGAGATCGGCCCCCCCCGACAGCAGCATGAACGTGCCGTCGCCGTTCATCGTCAGCGTGGCATTGGCCGAGTCCAGGCCCGGCAGCCCTGAACCCTGCTGGACGAGCGCGACGCCCTTGCCGATGCGCACGTCGGCTTCGTCGCACTCCTGGCGGTGGTTCCAGTCGAGCAGGCGGCGGCCCTGGTCGAGTGCCTGATCCAGGCCGCAGGAGTAGACCAGCTGCGGGATACCCTCCCGGCCTTCGCCCAGGCACTTGAGGATCTCGAGCATCGCTCCCTCGCGCACGCGGTTCTTCTCGAGGAGGTCCATGGGGTCCATGCCAAGCTCGGCGGCCATCTCGCAGACGGCGAGCTGCAGCGCGAAGGCCCCCTGGGGCGCTCCGTAGCCCTGATAGGCCCCGTTGGGGGCGATGTTGGAATAGTAGGCCGACGCCGTGAAGTGCACGTTGTCGCACAGGAAGAGCGGCAGGGACTTGGAACAGGCATTCATCGGCACGGTCAGGCAGTGCGCGCCGTAGGGGCCGGTATTGGCCACCGCGTCCATCTCGATGGCGACCAGGGCGCCGTCGCGCCGAGCGCCAAGCTTGACCCGGATGGTCATGGGATGGCGCGTGCGCGAGGCGATGAACTCCTCCTCGCGGGTGTAGCGGAAGAGGACGTCCCGTCCGGTGATCCAGGTGGCGTAGGCTGCAACGTCCTCGAGCACCACGTCCTGCTTGGCACCGAAGGCACCGCCCGTACGCTCCTTGGTGACGCGGATGCGTGTCTCGGGCACGTCGAGGATGCGCGCCACGATCCGCCGGACGTGCCAGGGAACCTGGGTGGATGCGTGGATGACGAGGCGATCGCCCTCCATCTTGGTGTAGACGATGTGCGGCTCGAGCGGAGCGCTCTGCACCGACCCGCCACTGTACTCCCGCTCGAGGATGACGTCGGCCTCGGCAAAACCCCGAGCGACGTCGCCGATGCCGCCCGAGACGCTGGCTGCCAGGTTGCGCCGGGGATCGGCGTGGATGGGGAACTGGTACAGGATCTCGCCGTCGCGCGGATCGGCCGCCGAGTTGTCGAGCTCGGCCGGGCCGCCGGTGACGAAGGCCAGCGCGCCGTTGTGGACGATCGGCGCGCCCGGAGCGCGGGCGTCGTCGAGCGTGAGGACGGGCGCGAGGACCTCGTACTCCACGTCGATGAGAGCGAGCGCTTGGCTGGCGATCTCCGCTGTCTCGGCGACGACGGCGGCGACGCGATCGCCCACATGGCGGAGCTTCTGGCCGAACATCCGGCGATCGTAGGGCGAGGGCTCGGGAAATCCCTGGCCAGCCGAGCCATAGACGATTTTTGGCGTGTTGAGGTGCGTCAGCACCGCGACCACGCCAAGCAGGCGCTCGGCGGCCGCGGTGTCGATGCGCTTGATGTAAGCGTGGGCATGCGGGCTGCCCAGCATCTTGAGGTGACAGGTCCGCTCGGAAACGCGATCCTCGACAAAGGCCCGGCCGCCCCGCGCGAAGTTGGGCGCATCGACCTTGGCGGCTCGCTTGCCCACGACCCGGAGGTCGTCGCGAAATTCCGGGATGACCGGGGGGGCGTAGCTCGGATCGGCCAGCCGGCGCGCAGCCGTCTGGATGGCACCGAACACCTGCTCGTAGCCGGTGCAGCGGCAATACGTGCCAGAGAGTGCATCCTCGATCTGCTCACGGTCCGGATCGGGGTTGCGTTCGAGCAACTCCTGGGCCGCGGTCAGCATCGAGGGCGTGCAGTAGCCGCACTGCACGATCCCGGATTCGACGAAGGCGGCCTGCAGCACGGACAGTTGCCGCGGAGCCCGCAGCGCGCCGGCGGGGGCCTCGGTCGCAAGGGACTGCACCGTGCGGATCTCCTGGCCCTCGACCTGGCCGGCGAGCAGCAAGCAGGTGTTGACCTGCCGGCCTTCCACGAGCACCGCGCAGGCCCCGCACGATCCCTCGCCACTGCAGCCGTTGCGCGCCGAGAGGATCCCCGCTCCAACGAGCGCCTCCCTGAGGTTGTCGCCGGGCGCGGCGTCGAGGTCCTTGAGCCTTCCGTCGAGCCTCACACGCACGGTCATCGACCTGCCTCCTCGGATGCAGCCTTCCAGGCTCGAGCCAGGGCGTCTGCGACCAGCACTCCGGCCATGTAGCGCTTGAACTGGGCGCTGCCGCGAACATCAAAAGCGGGATCCACGGCGTTCTCGACCACGGCCGCGATCGCCGCCGGATCGGGCATGCGGGCGTCGGCAAGGGCTTCCTCCACGGCCGCCAGGCGCGTGGCGCGTGGGCCGATCCCACCGAAGGCCACGATCGGACGATCCACGCGATCCCCCGAGCGACCCAGACTCACGGCGGCGTGGAGCAGCGAGAGGTCGGCCGCCGTGCGGGCGTAGCGAGCCAGACCGGCTCCCCGGCTGCCTAAAGAAACCGGGAGGTGGATCCAGCTGAGGATCCCCTCGAGGCCGCTTTCGAGCACCGCTTCGAGGCTCCGGTCCCGAGCCGCCAGGCCATCGTCCTCGACGACGCTGGCCTCCAGGGCCAGCAAGGTCGGCAGGAGCGCTCCGTGGGGCTCTGCCGCACCGATCTGGCCGCCGAGGGTGGCCTGGTTGCGGATGTTCCGGTTGCCGACCAGCAAGGCCGCCTGTCGGAGCGTCGCAGGAAGCCCCGGGGCATCGACCAGCGCCTGCAGCGTGACCGTGGCGCCGAGGGCGATCTGACCGGGCCGGACCTCGATCCGATCCAGATCCAGCGCGGCCAGGCTGATGAGGTGCCCGGGTCGCCCCGCGAACCGGCGGGAGTTGACGAGCGTCCCCCCGGCCAGGAAGGCGGCGTCACCACCCAGGCTCCGCTTGAGCGTGAGCGCGGCGGCGATCGTGGCGGGCCGGTGAAACTCCCGGGTCATGCGATTCCCTTCTGAGGTCGGCGGGGCAAATGGCCGGGGGGCGTTGCCTTGCAGGCCCCCATTATGGCAGCTCCGGCCCTCCTTGCGCGATAGGGGCGAGCGCTCGGGGCATGCTACGGATGGCAGGCTTTGACCCTTTGGTTTAATTGAAGGAGGCGACTGATGCGCCGACCCCGTTTTCCGAAGCCGGCCCGCGCGGCCGCCCTCGTGCCGCTGGCCCTGGGGCTGGTCGTTGCTTCGGGCTGCTCGCGGCCGGATCCCGGCTTCCTTAGCTCCGGCACGATCGATGCCCGGGAGGTCACGCTCTCGGCCAACTTCGGCGGGCAGATCCTCCGCCTGGATCTTCACGAGGGCGAAAAGGTCAAAGCTGGCCAGATCCTCGGCAGGATCGACGCGGCCCGCCTCAAGGCCCAGCTCGACGTTCTCTCGGCGCAGCGTGCCCAGGTTGCCGCCAAGCAGGCGGCGCTCGCGGCCTCGGCCTCGCAGCTCGCCGCCAAGCAGGCCGCGCTGGCCGTCGCCACGAGCCGGGCCAGAGCCTCTTCGAGCCAGGTGGCCGCCTCCCATCGCCTGGCCCGCGTCAACCTGGCCCGCGTGCGGGCCCTTTTTGCCGGCGGCGGCACGACCCGCGAGCAGCTCGACACCGTGACGACGGCCGCCGAGACCTCTCGGGACGCGCTTGCAGCCGCGGATCTCGCCTTTGCCGATCTCGCCACCCGGCGCCAGGGTTTGGCGGCCGAAGGCCAGGCTCTGGTTGCCCAGCGTCAGGGCCTGGCTGCCGAACTCAGGCAACTGGCCGCGCAGCAGGAAGTGATCGGCGTCCAGCTCCACGACGCCACCATCGTGGCGCCCACCACCGGCATCATCGAGAAGAAGTTCACCGAACCAGGTGAAACGGCAGCTCCCGGCAGCCCGATCTGCGCGATCGCCGATCTCTCGGACATGTGGGTCCGGGTCTACCTCGACGAGAAGACCCTCGCTCGGGTTCTTGTGGGCTCTCACCTGGTGGTCGACGCGATGGGCAAGCCCTTCGACGGGGTGGTGGAGGCCATCTCGCCCGCTGCCGAGTTCACCCCCAAGCAGGTCGAGACCCGGAACGTCGACGCTACCTTGGTGTGGGGCGTCAAGGTTCGCATCCTTCATCCCGGCGCGCCGCTGCGCATCGGGATGCCGGTCCAGGTCCGGCTGCCGTGATGGCGGAGGAGGGCCCGGCGATCGCCGTGGCGGGCCTCACCAAGAGCTACGTCCGGGCCGGCGGCCGTGCGGACGAGGTCCGGGCGCTGGCGCCCTTCGATCTCACCGTCGCCAGGGGGCAGATCGTCGGTATCCTCGGGCCCGACGGCGCCGGCAAGAGCACGCTGCTGCGCATCCTGGCCACGTTGCTCTTGCCGGATCGTGGCGGGGGGACGATCTGCGGCCACGATCTGGTCACGGGCTACCGCCGGGTGCGTCGGGCGATCGGCTACATGCCGCAGCGCTTCTCGCTCTATCCCGACCTCTCGGTCCTCGAGAACATGCGCTTTTTCGCCGAGATCTTCGGGCTCTCGCGGACGGCTTTCCGAGCGCGCATGGAGGAACTCCTGGCCTTCAACATGCTGGGGCCGTTCCTGGATCGGCGGGCCGGAGCGCTCTCGGGCGGCATGAAGCAGAAGCTCGCGCTTTCTTGCATCCTCATCCACACCCCCGAGCTGCTCATCCTCGACGAGCCGACCACGGGGGTGGATCCGGTCTCGCGTGCCGAGTTCTGGGAGATCCTGGGGGGCCTGCGCGATCGGGGCGTGCCGGTCCTCGTGACGACGCCGTACATGGACGAGGCCCAGCACTGCGATCGGATCTGCCTCCTGCACGAGGGCGCGCGGCTGGCCGAGGATGCGCCCGAGCGGATCGTCGCGTCGTTCCCGTATTCGCTGGCGGTCCTGCGTGGGGGCGACATGCTGGCGCGGCAGGCCGATTTCGGGAGCCTCGAGGGCGTGGTGCGCGCCGTCGCTTTCGGCGATCGGCTGCACCTCTACACCCGGGATCTCCCGGGCTTGACCCGCCGTCTGGCCGAGCGTGGACTCGAGGTCACGGCCGGCCGGCCTACCCTCGAAGATGTCTTCGTCGAGAAGATGGGGGAGGCGGCCCGTGCTCGAGCCTGAGACCGAGCGCCCCGTCGTCGTTCGGACCCGCGCCCTCACGCGCAAGTTCGGCGCGTTCACGGCGGTCGACGCCCTCGATCTGGATGTCCACGAGGGCGAGATCTTCGGATTTCTCGGCGCCAACGGCGCCGGCAAGACCACGACCATCAAGATCCTGTGCGGCTTGCTCCTGCCCACGAGCGGGACCGGGACCGTGGCGGGCTTCGACGTCCTCACCCGGTCCGAGGATATCAAGCGCTCGATCGGCTACATGTCACAGCGATTTTCGCTCTACGACGACCTGTCGGTGCGGGAGAATCTCGAGTTCTATGCCGGCCTCTACGGCATCGGATCGCGGCGGCTGGCGCGCCGGCTCGACGAGCTGGTGCCCCGGCTGCAGCTCGCCGAGCACCTGGACAAGCTGACCGCATCGATCCCCATGGGCTGGAAGCAGCGGGTCGCCCTGGCGGCGGCCACCGTGCACGATCCGGCGATCGTCTTTCTCGACGAGCCCACCGGAGGGGTCGATCCGGTCTCGCGGCGGGCGTTCTGGGGCCTCATCGATGAACTGGCGCGATCGGGCAAGACGGTCTTCGTCACCACGCACTACATGGACGAGGCCGAATACTGCCACCGCATCAGCGTGATGAACGCGGGCCGCATCATCGCGCTGGGCAGCCCCGCCGACCTCAAGGCCCAGGCCGGGCTCGAGACCATCCAGGAGCTCTTCCTGGCCCTCGTGCGCCGGGACGAGCGGCCAGGCGCAGGTCCGCAGGGAGGCACGAGCCGATGATCCAGCGTCTGTGGGCCGTGCTGCGCAAGGAGTTCGCCCACATCCTCCGCGATCCCAGGACCCTCCTGGTCGTCCTCGCGATGCCTTTGGCGCAGCTGCTGTTGATGGCCAATGCGGTCTCGCTCGACGTGCACTCGACGCCGATCGCCGTCGTCGACCTCGACCACAGTCCGGCCAGCCGGGCCTTCATTCGCGAACTGTCGAGCAGCTTCTTCCGGATGACCGAGGCCCCGAGAACGACCGTGCATCTCGACCGCCTCTTCCGGGGGGGGGCGATCGATGGCATCGTCGTCATCCCGCAGCATTTCGAGCGGGATCTGGTGAGCCGGCCCGCGGTCCCGGTGCAGGTCCTGGTGGACGGCTCGGATGCCAACACCGCGACCCTGGTGACCGGCTTCGTCAACGCCGTCGCGGAGCGGTTCTCGCTGCGCGGCGCGCCCGGATCCGGGCCCCCCATCGCGCTCACCACGCGCCTGCTCTACAATCCCGAGGGCAATACCCTGTTCTTCATCGTCCCGGGCCTGGCCGGGCTCATCTTGACCCTGGTCAGCACGCTGCTCACCAGCCTGGCGCTGGTCCGGGAGAAAGAGAGCGGTACCCTCGAACAGATCCTGGTATCACCGCTCTCGCCGCTCGAGATCATCCTCGGCAAGGTGGGGCCCTACTTCGTGCTGGCGCTCGCGGACGGCCTCTTGATCCTGGCCGCCGCCGTCACCCTGTACCAGTTGCCCATCCGCGGCAGTCTGCCGCTGCTTTTGGTGCTCATGCTGCCCTTCGTGCTGGCCTACCTGGCCCTGGGCCTGCTGATCTCGAGCGGCGTCGCCACGCAGACGGCGGCGGTGCTCGTGTCGCTGGGCGGCACGATGCTGCCCAACTTGATCCTCTCGAACCTCATCTTCCCGATCGCGAGCATGCCGCGGCCGCTCCAGCTCGCCTCGCTCATCGTTCCGGGCCGGTACTTTCTCGACATCATCCGCGGTGTCGTCATCAAGGGGGTCGGAATCTCGGATCTGATCCCCCAGACGGTCTTCCTGTGCGCCTTCAGCGCGGTCATGCTGGTGATCAGCATCAAGAGCTTCCGGGAGCGACTGGGTTGACCGCGCCGAGGAAGGGCCTGCTGGCCTTGGTGGCCATGATCCGCAAGGAGTTCCGCCAGCTTCGCCGCAATCCGACGAACCTGCGCTTCATGCTCGTCATGCCCGTCGTCCAGGTCCTGATGATGGGGTTTGCCATGACCATGCAGGTGCGTCACGTGCCGACCCTGCTCGTCGATCTGGATCAAAGCGCGGTCAGCCGGAACGTGCTCGCGGAGTTCCGCAACGGGCCCCTGTTCGATATCCAGGGGACGGCCTACAGCCTCGATCGCCTGCGATCGGAGTTCGATTCCGGCCGCGTCGCGCTGGCCGTCGTCCTTCCCGACCACTTCGAACGCGACCTGCGCCGGCACCGGACTCCCCGGGTGCAGCTCGTGCTCGACGGCGTCAACGGCAACGAGGCCGAGATCGCAGCCGGGTACGCCAGCGCGATCCTGGCGGCGGCCGTCGCGCCCTACGGCCACCCCGGCGGCCTGCACCGGGTGACCGTCGCCCCCCGGGCGGCCTTCAATCCGAACCTGCACTCGCGCTACTACTACATCCCCGGGATGGTCACTTTGGCCGTGATGTTCCTGACCGTCGCCATGGCCGCGATGTCCATCGTGCGCGAGCGTGAGCGCGGCACCTACGACCAGCTCATGGTCACGCCGCTGCCACGCAGCGCCTTCATCCTCGGCAAGCTCATCCCGTTCGCCATCCTGGCCCTGGTCGCCCAGACGCTCGCCCTCACGATGGCGGTGCTCGTCTTCCAGATCCCGATCCGGGGCAGCTTGTGGCTCTTCTTCTTCTTCACGCTGATCTTCCAGCTGTCGTCGCTGGGCCTGGGCCTGGTGATGTCCGCGGCCTCGCAGACCCAGCAGCAGGCGATGTTCCTGGCCTGGTTCTTCCTGGTCGTGGTCATGATGCTCTCGGGATTCTTCGCCCCGATCGACAACGCTCCGCGCATCATCGAGTGGATCTCCCGCGCCGATCCGATGCGGTACTACATCGCGGCCTCGCGCGAGATCCTCATCAAGGGCAGCGGGTTGGCGGTCCTGTGGCCCGAGGCCGTCATCCTGCTGGGCTTCGGCGTGGTCCTGCTCACGGCGGGCACGCTGCTGGTGCAAAAGCGCAGCGGGTAGGCGAAGCCGCTCCTTTGGCTGCTGGACCGGAGCCCGGTCCCTTCGAACCGGGAGCGCCGCGCGTGGGTCTCTGCGCCCCTACGGCAGCACCGACGGCGTGGCTCCGGTCAGGCTTTGCAGGAAGGCCACGAGGGCGGCTTGCTCGGTGGGATTCTCGCTCACGTCGAAGCCCACCGGAAGTTCGGGGTCGAGGCCCGGGTGCGAGGCCACGTCCTCGTAGTAGTTGATGGCGGCCGTCAGATCCGGCACCGCGACGCCCGTGATGTTGAGGCCCGCGTGGTAGTAAGGGGCGCGCAGCGCGATGTTGCGCAGGCTCGAGGTCAAGAAGGCGTTCATATCGGCGGAATTGCCCGAGATCGCGGCGCGGCCGGTGTCGGTCACGTTGACGGGGCTCGCGGCACCGATGTTGTGGAAGTGGTCATCGGTAAAGTCCGGACCGTCGTGGCAGGCGGCGCAGTGACCGTAACCGATGAACAGACCGACGCCTATCTGGGCCGAGGTGCTGAGGGCGTTGTTCGGGTTGGTTCCCACCGGCGCCGAGATCCACTGATCGAAGGAGGCCTGCGGGGTCACGAGGCTGCGCTCGTAGGTGGCGAGCGCCTCGACGGCGTTCTTGATCGAGATGCAGTCGTTGTTGCTTCCGGTGCAGTCGTCATCAGGCGTACCGGGGCCGAATGCGGATGTGAACGCCGTCTGGTAGGCGGAACTGCCGGCCAGATACGCCAGGGTGCTGGCCGTGGCCTGGTCGATGCCGCTGGGGTCGTTGAGCTCCTGCTGGGCTTGATCCTCGAGGTTGTCCGCCCGACCGTCCCAGTCGAGGAAGACGCTCGAGGGGAAGGTCACGCCCGTGGCACCGGCGCCCTCGAACCCAACGTCGAGCAGGGTGCGGGGCTTGCGGTTGCCGGCAGCGCCGGTGTTGAGGGTCGCCGTGGGCCTTCCGGCCTCCATCCCGAAGGCCGCCTCGTGGCACGAGGCGCACGAGAGCTTGGTGGGGCCGCCGGCGAATCCGGTGTCGGCAAACAGGGTCTCGCCGAGCTGCACCTTGGGCCCGTAATAGGGATCGCTCGCGGGGTAGTAGCCCGCGTACGAATCCGTCGCGGGAAGCGCCATGAGCCCGGCGGCGAGGGCGTCGTTCTGGTTGACCCAGTGCGTCGTGAGGGAGACGGTGGCCGCGATCGAGCCCGTGCCAACGACCTCGTCCCCCGTTCCGTACGTGTAGGAACTCAAGAAGGAGCCGCTGGCGCCGATCGTGCCGAAGCCGCTGGCCGCGTTCACGAGGGTGAAGGGCACGTTGGGCTTCGCGATGGACTTGCCGTTGATATCCTGCGCCGACACCGTAAAGGAGACCATTCCCCCGGGGGCAAAGGTCGTCGCACTGGTCGTGTTCACGCTCACCGAGGCGATCGGAGAGACGATGACCGAGCTCGTCGCCGTGACGCCGCCCACCGTGATCGAGACCGCGGCCGGGGCCACGCCGCCAGGGAGCGCGAAGTCGATGACGTTGTCGGTCGGGCGCACGGGGTTGGCGACCGGGGTATTGCCGAACTCGACCGAGAAGGGGGCGTTGCTGGACTGGCCGAAGTTGTTGCCGTAGATCACGATCTCGGCTCCGGGCATGCCGCTCGTCGGCCCGATGCCGAGGATCTGCGGCGCGCTGGTGGCGGACGCCAGGACCAGGGTGGCCGGCACGAGACCGTTGGTGGGGATATCGACGTCCGTGCTGCCCACCGCCAGCGAGGTGTTGTTCACGTCGTAGGCCGTGGCCGTCAGGACCACGATTCCGGGCGCGATGGGTGACAAGCTGGCCGTGGCCGTCGAGGTCGAACTGGCAAAGGGGTTGTAGAGCGTCGTCGTGGCGCAGGGCGAGTTCTGGCCGAGCTGGAAGGCCGAGACCGTGATGTGGTCCGTGGTCGAGGGGATCGTTTGCACGCCCCGTGCCGGCCAGCGCACGGCAAACTCCACGCCTCCGGCGAACGCCCGCGGAGCCGCCTGCGCCCCGGGTGCGCTCGCCGTCCCGGCCACGTGGCCGAGCTGCGGAGCGACGTGGCAAGCAGGGAGCGCCAGCAGCGCGCCCGAGGCGAGTAGGGTCAGGTAAGCCCTGCGGTTCATATCCGCTCCCACCTACTGGATCGTGACCAGCGCGCCGCCGGAGTTGGTAACCGAGATCGTGGATTGCAACGTCAAGGGCGCGCCGCCGCTCAAAGTGGGCACCAGCGCCGTGGCCGTGATGCTGGTGGTCCCCGTGATGGCCGTGGCGTGGACGAGCCCCGAGCTGTCGACATCGGCCACGTCGATGTTGGAACTCGACCACGAGACCGCACCGGTGCAGTCTCCGTCCTGGAGCATCACGACCGCCCCCAGCTGGACCGTCGAGGGCAAGTTGGGAGTGACACCCGTGGGAGGTGCCAGGCCGATACTGGCGCTTGCCCCCGAGGGCCAGACCGGCCCGCCCTGGCTACCCGGGCAGACGAATTCGCTGGCCGACGTGCTCGCGGCCACGATGGACAGGAATCCGAGCGCCTCGGGTCCGAGGTACGGAGTCGGGCTCGCCGTGGGAGTGGGGCTGGGCGAAGGACTCGCCGAGGGACTCACCGAGGGATTGCCGGTCGGCGCGGACGAGGAACCCGTGCTCGGTATCCCCGTCGGCATGGGCGAACTTCCGGTCGTCGCCGCGGGACCGGGAACCGGAGTGGCCCCGGGCTTGGGGGTCTGGCCGAACTTCAGCCCGAAGATGTCCACCGGCCCCTTGCACGCGGCGACCGCCGCGCACAGGACGACCGCCACCACCCCGGGCGCCATCTTGCGCATGTAGGTATTTTACCCCTGCAAGGCCGCTCCGGCAACATCGTCGCCGGCCGCGCTCGGGCCAGATCTCGCGAAAGACTCCAGGATGCCAGCGATCATGAGGACATCGGGATCGCCCAGACGCCGCCGGCATCAGCCGAGCAGCCGCAGCAGCTACCCGTCAGGTACAGGTAGGCCCCGATGACCACGTGGTCCTCCGAGCACTGCGGCGGCAAGATGCCGGTCGGGCTGATCGAGGTAGTGGTTGGCCAGGTTGCGGTGTAGTCCTGGGGATACGATCCGGACAAGAGGGGATCCGAGTAGACCGTGGTGGTGTTCCAGGGCACGTAATACAGGGTGTTGCCCACGACCTCGACCCAGGCGTCGTTGTTCCCCCCGCTGGGGTCGCTTCCCCACCGCACCAGGCCGGTCGGTGTGCCATCTGGCATGAGCGGACTGGATGCCTGTACGGGCCCCCAGCTGGTGCCGCAGCAGCCGCCGAACATCCACAGGTTGTTCCCGAGGACGATCTGGCTGTCGTCCTGGAAGGCGTTCCCGCCCCCGAAGGGGATCGATTGCCACGGGCCGATGCTGTCGACCTCGGGGTTGAAGATCTCGTAGATCTCGTTGAGAGCCGCAGCGGATGTCGACTCGTCGGCTCCCGCCATGTAGCAACCCCGCGGGCCGCAGGTGATCCCGGTGTCGTGCTGGAAGAACGACACACCGTTGAGGATGGCGAAGGCCGGCCCGATGATGTTCGAGCTGACGTAGTTGCCATTCTGATCGAACTGCAGGTAGGCCTTGTAGGAAGAACCGTTGTTGTCGAAGGCCCAGAACCGGTCGCCCTGCCAGGTGTTGAAGTTGCCGTGGGCGTCGGGGCCTCCGGTCGTGATGGGCATGGAACCGATGTTGGCCTGCACCGCCCCAGGTCCCCCGTTGGCGGCGAGCGACATCTGAGAGATCTCGCTCGAATTGCCGCCGCCGACCAGGTAGAGGTTGTGGCCGCTGAAGGCGGGAAGCAAGTCGGTACCAGCCTGGTTCGGCAGGTTTGTGACCAGCGTGGCCGCGCCCCAGTTGAGGTTCCCGATGAGGACCGTCCAGGTGGTGGTCGCGCTCAGGTTGGAGCTGTTCGTGAGCGTTAGGGTCGCCGTGCCCGGAGCGACCTGCCAGGGGACGTTCACCCGGACCTGGTTGTCTCGCCACTGGCGGATGACGGCTCCGTAGGTCTTGCCCGAGGCGTCGGTGAAGGTCACGGTACCCTCGGTCCGACCGAAGAGGGTACCTTCGAGGTACATGTCCTGGTTGTCCACGCCCTCGCTGGGGAAGGCGTCGTTGATGACCGGGGTGCCCGTGAGCGAGATGGTGAGCCAGACGTTCGAGCTCGCACCATAGGCATTGGTGACCTGCACGGCGCCGCTGACGGCGTTCTGGGGAATCAGGACGCCCAGGCTGTGGGCATCGCCGCTCTGCACCGTGCCGTCGACGCGGCCGCCCGAGCAACCCGAACCCGAGATGCAGGCGAACGTGACGGTGTTGTTGGCAGCCGGGGTCACGAAGCCCTGGCCGCCGATGGACAGGAGCGAGCCCACCGAGGTGGGGTTGGGGGCGAACATGTTGATGACGACGGTGGAGCTGTTGGGAATCGTGAAGGTCGGCCCGGTGGCGCTGCCGATGGGCGTGCTGACCGTCACGGGTCCGCCGAGCGCCTGGGCCGGAACGGTGGCGAAGATCGTCGTGGGGGTGACGGCCACGATCGGGGCCGTCACCCCGTTGAACTGCACGGTGGTGTCGCCCGGAACCGCGACGAAGCCCGACCCGGTTATCGACACCACCTCGCCCACGACCCCCGCCGCCGGGGTGAGGGCGGTGACCGAGGGCAGGATCTGGCTGGTCTGGGCCACGGGATCGAGGTTGTTGAGGATGTAGCCGTTGACGGCCCCCTCGAGATCGATGATCTCGGTGTCCGACACGGTGGCGTTGATGGGGGACTTGGTCAGATTGGCCGGGGTCGTGGTGATGTCCACGGCGCCGAGGACGTCCGAGACGCTGGCGCGCGTCAGCCCGACCTCGAGGGCCAGGGCCGTGGTCAGGCTGCTGATGGCGACGGTCCCGGAGCCGGCGACGGCATTCGTGCACGACACCCAGCCGCTGCCGGTCCACTGCGCGATCGTGCGCAGGCGGAGCGTGTCGCTGCCCGGACTCTGGTTGTTGGCGCCCTTGACGGCCTCCAGGGTGTAGAAATCCGGACTCGTCGCCGGGGTGAACCCGGGAATGGAGAGGTTGAACGCGCCGGTGTTATCCGAGACCGTGGTGGCCACGGTCTGGCCGCTGTTGTGGTCGATCAGCGCGATCGTGGCCTGGCTGACGACGTTGGAGGCCAGGGCCTGGGCCTTGAGGTTCGAGGTGTGCGGCTGGGGCCACGCGACCTGGCCCGTGAGCGCGTCCGAGCCGCTCCGGGACAGCATGCTCTCGGCCCTCTGGCGAGCCGAGCCGAGCTTGCCGATCGGGAAGACGGAGCAGCCCGCTAACCCCATCGCGAGGATGGCGGCCAGGATCATCGAGCCGAGCTTCACGTTCTCTCTCCTTCTTCCGCCATCGTCGAAGTCGCGCTGCGGGCGGAGATACAACCTCGATGGATCACTGGATCGGGGCATAGTAGATCACGTTGGTGGAACCGCTGTAGCCGCCTACCTCGTAGACCCAGCCTCCGACAACCTCTTCTTGCGGCACGTTCGGCAGGGTGAGGTTCTCGGCACCGCTTGCCCAGGTCGTGTCGTAGTCCGCCGCGTAGGTTCCCGAGATGAGGGGGCTGTAGTAGGCCGTGGAGCCGCCGCAGCACCAGTAGGGATTGAAGTTGTAGAGGTAGGGGCCGATCGGGACCGTCTGGCCCATGAAGCTGTTGGCTCCCCCCATCGGGGTGGGCCCGGCCACGTAGAAGGGGCTGCTTCCTCCGGAATAGACCGGCGAGCCGTCGGCGTTGAGCGGGGCCACCATCTCGGACGCGGAGGCGCTGGGATAGTAACCGCCGAAACGCCAGAGGTTGTTCTGGAGGACGAGGCAGCTGGCGTCCTGGTAGCAGATCGCATTGGAATTGCCCTCGTCGCCGGGCAAGGGAACGGATTGCCATGGGCCGATAGCGTCGCTGCCGGGATCGAATAGCGAGTAGATCAGGTTGTTGAAGGTCGGGCTTCCCGAGTCGTCGGAGCCCGACATGTAGATCCCGTGGGGTCCGCCGCAGATGGCGGTGTCGTGCTGATAGAAGGGGACGCCATTGAGCAATTCGAAAGACGGGCTGACGTTGACGGCTGTCACGAAGTTACCCTGGGGATCGAATTGCAGGTAGCACTTCTGCGGCGAGCCGTCGTTGTCGAAGACCCAGTAGCGATCGCCCAGCCAGGTGTCATAGTGGCCATGGCCATCCGGCGAGCTGGTCGTGATCGGCATCGTGCCAACGCTTTGTGTCAGCGTGCCGGGGCCGCCGTCGGAGTTGAGCGACAGGTCGGCAATGTTGTTGCTGCCGCCGCCGCCAAGGATGTACAGGTTGCTCGTGTCGTTGGGCTCGCTGCCGCTCCAGAAGGGAATGGTCTCGATGCCACCGTTGGAGTTGAGCGTGGGTCCTGCGATCCAGCTGCCGTACTGGACCTGTCCGGCCAGGGCGGTCCAGGTGTGGGTGGCGGCCTGCTGGGCGGCG
>JAJXWQ010000054.1 GCA_021781555.1 bacterium | reverse complement strand
GAGTGGTAGGATCTTGCATGTGATGGCCGGGCCTCCGGTGGGGTTGTGTTGCAACAATAGCCTACCGTTGGGCCCGGCCTTCCAACAAGCTCCGCGAATTTTCCGGGCTAGTACCGGTCTCGGCCTTGACCGCACCGTTGAGGCAGATGAGCCGAAAAACCAGGGCCTCGATACGCAGCGCCCTCATCCCCACCTCGCTGTTCGAGATGTGGATGCCGCACTGCACCGCATCCCCGACCCGCACTTCCGAAGTAGTGCGCGGGAACAAGATGCGGATGTTTGTGTAGTCCCCCGCGAAGTCAGCAAACTGGACCTGGCACTCTTCTTCCCCTAGGACATCCGCCACCATCGGTAACACATCCGCATCATCGAACTGGGTATAGGCTTCCGACAGAACTGCCCTTACCTGATTGCCCCTGATGGTCCGAATGAGCGCTTGCTGCTTCTGGCGCCCGTGCTGCACCCAGTAGTTGACGTTCATTGCCGCCAGACCAGGTGGGCACCGCCGCAGATAATCGATAGGAACCCCTACCCTGGATGCCACTTGGCGTAGAGCCAGGTCGTGCATCAAGAGCGGCCGGTCCTCACCTACCAGTGGGCGCATCAGGACCTCATTGCCGGTGAAATCATAGCGGAAATGGTCGAGATTATCTGCCACATCCACAGGGGCCAGGTCCAAGATACGCTGGTGGGTCCTGACCAGGACATCGTCCAAGGTTGTCATCGGATTCCTCGCTGCTGTTCTTGGATTCACACCTATTGATACGGTAGCGACCTGTAGGATTTCACGTTTCAAACGTAGTAAAGCCGGGCAACTTATGCCCGGCTTTACATAGGCCAACGACTAGACCTCCCAGGTACCACCCTCCTTGCCGGCCTCATCACCTACTTCGATTGACTCAATTCCGGCATCCACAAGAATCCCCATACCGCCGCCCTCTTTGCCTGGGGGTGGCTCAATTGCATCAATCGTGGCAATGCCCATCGCCTTGGCCTTTTCTACTAAGGCGTCCACGTCGATGACGTAGCAGTTAGAGGCGAACTTGTCTTTCTTCTGCTTGTAGGTGTACAAATACGCCCGTGCCGTACGCTTGACCACGCCGGATGCCTTCAGAATCTTCCCAACTGTGTTCTTTCCCATTTCCACCTCGAATTCCTTCTTTAGGAATGGGTAGAAATCCTTGATGTGGACATTCTCCCAGAGGAACCCGACGAACTTCTTTCTAGATGCCAAGTAGAGGTACAGGCCATTGAGCACCTGGTATTCCTCATCTGTGGCAAGCCCTTCAGCCTCGCGCTGCCTGGTGCTCTCTACCGCCAGCTCGGCGATCCTGGACGCGACATGTCCTTTCTTCTTGGAATGGCTGTCAACGAACTTGCCAAGTACGTATAGCGGCGCCCAGATATCGAAGGCCCTGTGCGTCAATCCTGGGATTTCCTTCGTGTCCCGGTAGATATCGGCTACTTCCTGGGCAAACAAAAGCCAGAGTACGACTAGCCGCTCTTTCAGCCGGCTGACATCTTCTGCCACAAAGCGACAATCGAAGTGCTCAATCTCGCTCTCGGCTTTTACCGTCTGGACGGTGATGCAACGATCGTAAAGAGCACGATCCTTCATACCGCTGATGTTGGCGATCATCATTGGCGCAAAGACGCATTGCACGTCGTGGCCGCCCTTGACCTTGAAGATACGCCGACCATTTGCCCGGTGGGTATCTCGGAGAAGCCGCTTTAGGGCATCTGCTACGGTGCCAAACCCAAGGAATTCTGCTTCATCAACCGCAACTGTAACCTGCGAGGTATGAATGAGATAGCCCAAGACGGCTTCAGTTACGCTACTGCTGACCACCGAGTTCAGGCAGAGGCTGCCCGCCACTTCCTCTACGGTGCTCTTCCCGCTGCCTTTCTGCCCGTTCAAGAAGATTATGCCAAGGGTCGTGAACACCTCACGGAAGTAGGATAGGATGACGAACAACGACATTACATCGAAGTAGCGCTCATCCCGGGAGAACACGAATCGCTTGAGGAACGCATTAATCGACTTGAAGAGTTCCCACGGGTTTTCCTGTGCACTTCCTTCGACCAGAAGCTTCATTGTGTCGGACGAGATTTCAGGCAGATGCAGCGGCTCGATTAGATCCGATGACGACGGCGACTTCTTGAGGTTGTCCGGGATAGTGACGCTAACCCCGCCTTCAAAGTGGTCGTCATCCGAAAAGAAGTTAGTCGTCAGGCGCTCTTCCTTGACTACCACACCAGAGGTTGTTTCATCGAGTTTGTCGATGAGGGAGATCGATTTTAGGAGCTTCCTCGCACTATTTCCCGTGCGAACCTGAATCGTTGCGGCCCTTCCGACGAGATTCACGACCGGCTTGTACATCTGTGCCATTGTTTTTTCCTTCCTTTCAAAGTGCATATCTGCATAGATGTGCCTGAAATGCTGATGGACAGGCGCTTTCAGGCTATGCAAATCTTGTGCAGAGTATGCAGATGTGCATTTCCACTCGCTACCTGTTGCCGCCCGCCATCCCGCGAGGGCGGGATTCGAGCCAGTCCCGGACTTCCGAGGCTAGCCAGCCGACCGAGTTAGGACCCAGCCGGAGCCGACGGGGGAACTTCCCCGCACGCTCTGCACGCCAGAGCGTTGTTCGGCTCAAGCCGACCTGTGTTCTAACTTCTGGATACTTGAGGACCTTCGGTACATCGCAATCGTTGGTACCCATCTCGCATCTCCTTTCATCTGATGTCTTGGGTGTTCTTGGTGGCGCGCCCTTCGACATCATTATGCACGGGAATAGAGATGGACAGTCACGAATAACGATGAATTGCAGGAGAATTAGCGGTTGGTTAATTCGGAATTTAGTGTTTCAAAATAGATTGCAGGCAGAAAAGCACCGAAAAGGGCTCGGCTAAATAGAGCCAGCCTTTCGGTGCAAGGAAACGTGGATTTAATAGTCTTAATTGACCAGAAACAAACTACCTTTCGGGTGGCTTGACGACGGCAGCCTTGAACTCGCCTCGAACGAAGTGAGTCTTTCAGCTCTTGGGCTGGACAGAGAGCACGGCAGCAAGCTTCGCCGCCCACCTTTCGATGGCATCGCGCTTTTCGGCGTCATAGGAGTGGCGGTCGTAGACCCTGGTAATGCCTGGCTCGACGTGATTCAGTACCTTGGAAATAACCATCCGGGGCACACCCAGGCTAGCCATATAACTGGCTGCCGTACGCCGCAGGTCGTGCATCACGAAGTCCACCTTGGAACTGTCCTGGACCCGCTGGGCCGCCTTCTGGATGTTCATAATCGGCTTGCCCTTGGCAGTCCGAGACGGGAACACCCATTCCTGGTCCCCGGTGATGTCCTTCAATACCGCCAGCAAGTCCAAGGCGGCCCTGGTCAATGGGACTCGATGCGAAAGCTTGTTCTTGGCAAATTCTGCTGGGATAGTCCACCAGCCGTTGGCCAAGTCCACATCTGCCCACCGCATCGTCTCTACCTCACCGCCACGCTGTGCCGTCAGAAACCGCAGCTTGAACATCGATGCCATCACCGGGTCTGACTTGTACCTCGGGTTCGTGACGTGGGGGTCCAATGCCTCGATTGCAGCCCAGACCTTTCGAATCTCATCCTCGGTAAGAACGCGGTCCCGCTCTTGCTCTTGACCCGGCGCCACAATTTGGACGCACGGATTGACATCAATGAGGTCCCGCTGGATGCCCCAGTTGTAGGCCTTCCGTATCACGGCCAGGGTCCGGTTAGCGGCAATAGGGGCACCCCGACCGGCAATTTCATCCAAGAGTTCGATGATTTCGCGCCGACGAATATCGAGAGCCTTGCGCTTTCCAATCGAGGGAAAGACATCCTTTTTTAAGATGCGCTCATCCTCTTGCCACGAGCGCTTTTTCACCTTGGCGTGCCGCTCAAGATACTCATTGGCCAGTTCCTCGAAGGTGGGTGACTTCTTCATCGCCTTCTTGGGGGCCGACGGATCCAAGCCCGCCGCCGCTTCCACCATCATCGCCCGGGCCTTGTCGCGAGCATCGGCCAAGGATATGGACGGGTAGGACCCGAGGGTAACCCGGTGCTTTTCAGTCTCACCCCGCACCCGGAAGAGAACAATCCATATCTTCTTGCCGGTGGACGACACCCGCAGGCCCAGGCCCTTGACCTTTTCGTCGAAGTAATCGACGCGGCCGGACGGGGGGATTTCTACCATCCTCTCGACCCAGGCAGCATTCATCGGATGGGTTGGCATCGCCGACTTCCCGGGTACCAGTTGGGTACCACTCTCGCATTGACGGACATAAACCGGACGGGTACCATTGAAACACGATATACTAAGCAATAGCAATACTTTCGCCTACAGAGTGGATTGACCTGCAACATCATAAAACGGGGTAAAACGTCACAAATGTCCGACTGAAAATCAGGGTGTCGGCAGTTCAATTCTGCCCTGCGCCACTCGGCAAAACCCGGTCCCCGAGCCAGTCTCGGGGATTTTTCTTTTTGAGGGATACCCAGCGTGGGTGCGTCAGGGCGCCAAACAAGTGTTCGATTGATTTTTCGCCGACGTTGCGGAAGAGCCGACTGCGATCCTGCACGCGCCGCTTGAGCGCGCCGAGCTGCTCGCCCACGTCGCCCTCGAACCGGATCGTCAGGCGCGGCATTTCAGCCCCTCACCTCGAGCGGGTACAATGGCAGCGGTTCGCCTCGGTCCGGGATGCAGCCCTGATGGGCCGGGACGCGCGTCCACCTCGCTGCGTGGGGTGCGGCCTCATTTGCCGGCATGGATGAGTCTCCCCCAACGCTGGCTGCGCACGTACTAAGGACGCCGCGTCGGGCGCGGGCTTCGTCGGCTTGGCCTTGACGGGCCTCACGGGCAAATCCGCCGGGCGCCCGCAGGCCTCCCAGTCGCCGGGTGTCAGCGGTTCCCAGGCCTTACCCTGCGCCTCCTCGGCCATCGCCTGCTGGGCGATCGGTCTCCCCCAGGCGGCTTCGCCCACGTTGTATCCGAAGCCCGGGTCGATACCCTCGGGGACCTCCTCGGTGCGCCCGGTCGCCTTGTCGGTCCATGTACAGGATCCGTTCGAGCATGACGTTCGTCCGCCAGTTCCGGCCGCCGTTGTACGACCAGCCGTGCCGCGCCACGATCTCGTCGAAGTCGCGCCGGAAGTCCTCGAGCGTGGCGCCCCCCGAGATCGCCTTGTCGATGGACCCCCGCAGATCGGACAGCAGCTCGGTCTTGGTGGCGCCCGCCACCACGAAGGCCCGGGTGTGCATGCCGTGCCAGAGATCCGTCCAGCGCTCGGTGGGAAGATTGACCTTCTGACGGAAATACTTGATCGCTTCCTCGAAGGGCAGCGACTCGCCTTCCACCGCGCTAGGCCTTTTGCAGTTTGAACGGGGCCCTCTGCGCGGTCGCTTCGCTGCGCAACCGGGCCCCGTTTGACTCCTCGGGCCCGATCCATTCAAACCGGGAGCACTCTAGGCCACTTCACCACCCGTTTCGGACTAGAAGAACAGCGAGGCGATGTCCGCACCGATCCGGCGGAAGAAGGACTCTGCCTTGACCTTGGCGGGCGGCGGAACCCTGCCGACGCTCAGGACCGCGACTCCGCCGTCGGTATGGTATGGCATTCCCTGGGCGTTGACGGCCTGCCTGGGGCCGGTCCGTTGCCAGGTGCCGAGGTCCTGGGCTCCTGCATCGGTCAGGGTCGAGGCCACGTTGTCGCGTTCGCTGTCGACGTTGCCGCTGATCTTGTGGGTGGGCATGAGGTCGGGCTGGAGGACCACGGAGACGTCCTTGGTGGCTGCGCCGATCCAGATGTCCTGCCCGCTGGTGGCCTTGCGGCCGGTATCCCAGAGCCGCACGTGATCGCGGCTGCTCACCGTGTTCCCCAGGTGCTCGAAGGCGAGATCTTGCTGGCGTCCCTGGTAGTCCTGGGTGCTGACGGGCGCGTGGGAGTAATGGATATGGAACAGGAAAGCCGCGACCATCTTGAGGCCCGAGAGCAGGCTCAGGTGGTCCGCCGACACCCAGCCGGCGTCCTTGAGGGCGTTGACGACCTGCTGGCGGTTCCCCTCGATGATGACGTTGAAGGGATCGGCTGCCGTCTTGTCCTTGCCCACGGTATCCGTTGCCGGGATGAAGCCGAACTGGCTCTGGAATGCATCTTGCTGGCGAGCAGGCGCGGTGCTTGTAGCGGCCGGGTTGCTTGCCTTCACCCTGGCCAGAACGCCAGCCTTGCTGGCACGCGACCCTGCAGCGATCCCTGCGATCATACTTCCACACGCTCCTCCGATGAGGGTATCGGCGGATCGCTCGCCTGAGATGTTTGTTTGGACTCGGGGTTAACGAGATCTTAGGCTGGCTGGACAGTGCGATTCCAGGGTCGCTCGACCCGGCCATGTCAGATCTGACGGGAGCCTCGGGTGTTCGCCCTGGCCTTGACCCGCATCGTTATTGCTACCGTATGGATGATGTGCTGTGTTGGCAAAATATTGTATGATTGAGCGACCGGACATCCCAGGTTGCGGGGGGGGGGGAGCGCCGGGCTGTGAGATTCATGAAAGATGGTTTCCCGAACGGTACGAGGGGGGCGGTTGCTCTCCGAGCGACTGCGGACCGCTGACCAGCATCTACGGCTGATCTTCGAGAAGGCGGCCATCGGCATCGCGCTTTCGGATCCGGATGGACGGTTCGTGAAGACCAACCGAGAGTTCCAGCGGATGCTGGGGTACTCGGCCCGGGAACTGATGGGCTGGTCCTTCGAGGATGTTTCGCATCCCGACGACGTGCGCCGAAACCAGCGCATCAGGTCCGATGCCGTACGGAGCGGCCGCGATGGTTACCAGCTGGACAAGCGCTACGTCCGCAAGGATGGCAGCACGGTCTGGACCCATGTCAAGGTCACGGTGGTCCGGGATGAGGCCGGCCGGCCGGACTTTTTCATCGGGATGGTCCAGGACACGAGCAAGCGCGTTCAGGCCATGGCCGAGGCCGAGCGGGCCCAGGAGCTTGCCAAGCTCAAGGGCCACTTCTTGTCCCTGATCTCCCACGAGATGCGGACGCCACTGACCTGCCGCCGATGCTGGCGGACAGCCGGCGGCTGACCCAGATGCTGGCGGAGCTCCTGTCAAACGCGGTCCGCGTCACTCCCGATGGCGGAAGAGTGAGCATCCAGGCGACCCGCGACGGGGAGGACGCCAGGGTCGAGGTCCGGGACAGCGGGCCTGGCATCTCCCGGGAGCGGCGCAGGGAGATCTGGAGCGCCTTCGAGCAGGGCGGACACGATGATACGGACCATACGAGCGGTCTGGGGCTGGGACTGGCGATCGTGGGCAGGCTCGCCGAGCTTCACGGCGGGAAGGCTCGCCTCGAGAGCAGTTCCGTGCACGGGAGCTGCTTTTCCCTGGTCCTGCCTGCCTGCGTACTCCCGACTCCAGCCGTGCGCATCTCGGACGCTTCTCTCGCGGCCTTCAGCGTATCTTGAGCGCCCGTGGCGCCGGACGATCCGGGCGACGGTGGCCAGGCCGATCCCGGTTCCCTGGTAGTCGTCTGCCGCGTGGAGACGCTGGAAGGGCAGAAACAGCCGATCTGCCATCGCCATATCGAACCCGGCTCCGTTGTCGCGAACGAAGAATGCGTCTTGCGCTCCGGAGCCGGTGCGAGCCATCGACAGATCCTGGACCGCACGGATGAGCTTCTCGGCAGCGTCGAGGTGGGGTTGCTCCCCGGCCCGGACTCCCACCTCGTCCGCGATGGCTGGCTTTCCCATGATCACCTCGATGCGGAAGATTATTCCCCGTCTCGGGCGGATCCACCAGTCGGGTCGATCGGACCTGGCAGCCCACCCGGGGGGGCCTACTTCTCCACGGTGACGACACGGACTTTCAACGCCGGCGGGTTACCCTCGGGTGGCGAGCTGTTGGCTCGAGGGTGTGTCCGGTGATCCAGAACCTTCTTTACCTGTCACCTGAGTTCCCGCGCAATTACGTCCAATTCATCCTGCAGCTGCGACACCGAGGCGTGCAAGTCCTCGGCATCTCCGGCACCCGTCTGGAGGATCTGCCATCGGACGTGCGGGGGGGGCTGGTGGATTATGTGCAGGTGCCCGACCTCAAGGACTACCGTGCGGTCGTCGACGCCGCCCGTGGGCTCGAGCGCCGCCACGGAGCGATCGATCGGGTGGAATCCCATTGCGAGCACTGGCTCCCGCTCGAGGCGGCGCTTCGCGAAGAACTGGGAGCCCCCGGGCTGGATCGGTGTCGCACGGCTTTCCTGCGAAAAAAGTCTTCCATGAAGGAGATCTTCGGCCAGGCGGGCGTGCCCGTGGCTCGCGGTCGGGTAGCCAGGGGACTGGCGGAAGCCCAGGCTTTCGCCGCTGAGGTCGGATATCCGTTGGTCCTCAAGCCCGATATCGGGGTGGGGGCGGCGGGAACCTATCGTGCCGATGGCCCCGAGCGCTTGGCCGAGTTCTTTCGAGGGCTTGCGGCCTCGCCCACATTCGTCGAGGAGTTCATCGCAGGGGATATCTGCACCTTCGATGGGCTCGTCGATCGCGACGGGCAGATCGTCTACTGCAACAGTCTCACGTACAGCCAGGGAGTCATGGAGGTGGTCAACCGCGACGAGCACGTGTTCTACTACACGGCCCGCGAGATCCCGGCCGACCTCGAAGGCGCCGGTCGCCTGGTGGTCCAGGCCGCCGGTATTCGGGAGCGGTTCTTTCACATCGAGTTCTTCAGGACCCGCACCGACCGGCGGATCGTGGGACTGGAGATCAACATCCGGGCCCCCGGGGGCTTCACGACCGACATGTGGAACTACGCGGACGACATCGATCTGTACCGTGGCTGGGCCCGCATCGTGACGGGCGGGAGCCTCGGATTCGAATGGTGCCGCCGCAATCACGTCCTCTTTGTCGGCCGCAAGGACCACATCCCTTATGCCCATGCCCACGAAGACGTGCTGGCGCGGTTTCGGGCCCTCCTTTGCCACTGGGATCGGCTGCCCGATCTCTTTGCCCGCGCCATGGGGAACACGGGCTACCTTTTGCGCTCGGACTCGCTCGAGGAACTGCTCCAGGCCGCTGCATACGTGCACGCGGCGCCTGTGCTCGCCATCTCCGGTAGCCGGGACTGAGGCTGCGGCGGCCCGGGGTGCTCCTGGTTCGCCAGGATCGCGTCCGAAGCGTCAACCGGGTCCCGGTTGCGCAGCGTAGCGACCGCGCGGAGGGACACGTTCAAACCGCAGAAGCGATCAACTGCGAGTCAAGCTGGCGAGCCAGGCCCTGGCCGGGCCGCGGAAGGTGACGTACTCGGCGGGTTCGAGTGCGTCCAGGATCCAGCCCGCGGCAAAATTCTGTCGGATCTCGGCCGCACTGACCCGCCTCGGCCCCCAGGTCCCGGGCTCCTCGTCGCTGAACGCCAGCACGAAGCACCTGCCGCCCGGAGACAGGGCGGTGGCGAGGCTCGAGACGAAGCGGGCCCGATCCTCGTCTGCGAAGACGTGGAAGACGCCCGAGTCGATCACCGTGTCGAAGGCCTGCGCCAGGTCGGCGAGGTGCCGCGCATCGGCGACCTCGAACCTGAGCGCCACGGCGCGTTCGGCGGCCTTGCGCCGGGCCTGTTCGATGGCGGTAGGCGCGATATCCAGCCCCAGCACGTCGTGCCCGAGACCGGCCAGGAAGAGCGCGTTTTCGCCCGTCCCGCAACCGATGTCGAGAACCTTGCCACGGATCCGGCCGGCCCGGGCCAAGTTGACGAAGACCTCTTGTGGCCGGCCGATGTCCCAGACCGGCGCCTTGCGCCGGTAGAGGGCCTCGAAGGGTTCGATCGGGTCGGAAAGGTCTTCGGCGGGCCGCGGGCTTCGGGCCGGGGGGTCTCCGAAAGTTTTCATCAGCTCGTCTTCGCCTCGTTACTTTGGCCCATGAAGGCCTGGATCTACAGATGAATCCGGCTTTTGGTCGAAGTCAAGCAATCGCCATGGTCGCATCCGCGAACTTCGTGCTTTCCGCCGTGACTCGGGCCCTGGCCCGAATGCATGATGCGTTCCGCGCCGATCGGACAGGAGGATGGCTATGAAGGGGGAATTCGAGGGTTGTTCGTTTGGGGCCCATCATCCGACGTGTCCCGAGCACGGGATGATGGCGCGGTGGTGGAAGTCTCCCAAGCTGGTCCTGAAGATCGCCTTGTTCAAGGCCAAGGTCCATATCCTCGAAGAAAAGCTGCGGCCCAAGCTCGAAGCCGAGCTGGGGGCCGATCTGGATAAGGTCGCCGATGCGATCGTCCAGGCAGTCGTCAAGAAGCGTCGGGCGAAGATCGAGATCATGAAGCAGACCTTCGAGCTCAAGGACAAGCTCAAGGAGATCTTCTTCGAGGGCGACGAGGAAGAAGAGGAGAACTAGCGTGCTCCCGGCTTGAAGGGATCGGGCCCGAGGAGTCAAACGGGTCCCGGTTGCGCAGCGCAGCGGCCGCGCAGAGGGGCCCGTTCTACCTGCAAAAGGCCTAGACCTGGCCCGGATCCGGCGAGGGCAGCTCCACCGTGCGCTCTTCCGCGCTGTCGGCCGGGGCTGGCAGCGGCAGGGTGAACCAGAAGGTGCTGCCCTTGCCGGCCTGGCTTTCCAGGCCGATCCGGCCCCCGTGCAGCTCGACCAGGCCCTTGCAAATCGACAGGCCCAGGCCGGTCCCGCCGACCCGCCGCGTGGAGCTCATGTCCACCTGCTGGAAACGCTGGAAGAGCTTGGGCAGGTCCTCCGCGGCGATGCCGGATCCCGTGTCGCGGATCTCGGTCACGAGTTCGTCGCCCCGTGCGAACGCGAGGACAAGAATCCTGCCGCCGGGTTCGGTGAACTTGATCGCGTTCGTGACGAGGTTGGTCAGGACCTGGCAGATTCTGGTTTCGTCGACCCAGATCGGTTCGAGATCGGGCGCGACCGAGAATTCCAGCTGGATCTGGCGTGCGTCCGCCAAGATCTGCATCTGGCTGGCCACCCTCTCGACCAGATCCGAGTAGTTCCAGCACTGGCGCCTGAGACCGAGGCGCCCGGGCTGGATGCCCGCCACATCGAGCAGGTCGTTCACCAGGTGGAGCATCCGATCGGCGCCCTCGTCGACCCGGGAGAAGTAGGTCTTGAGTTCGGGGGTCATCTGGTCGGCCAGACGGTCCTCGAGGATACTCACGAACCCGGTGATGAAGTTGAGCGGAGTCCGGAGCTCGTGGCTGATGACGGACAGGAACTCATCCTTGTGCAGATCGGCCGCGAGCAACGCCTGGTGGGCCCGCTCGAGCTCCGCGTTGCGCGCCTTCATCGTCTCGGCCGCGACCGCGAGGTTGCGGTAGGTGAAGAGCACCAGACCGCCGAACACGGCCGAAGCGAAGTCGGTGATGACCTGGACGACATGCGAAGCGGAAGAGCCCTTCGGACCCAGGGTGTCGGCCCCGACCGCCACGATGGCCACCAGGGAGCCACCCACGAGCCAGGTCCAACGCGGCTGCCCGGCAATCTTGTCAGGATCTTGATCGTAAGCGAGGTATAGCGTCGCGAGGCCCCAGAGGACCAGCGAGACGCGGGTCAGGATCCCGATGCCTCCCTGAGGCATGCCAGGGGTGTCTCCGTAGAAGTGAAGATGGGGGAGCCAGTTCAGCAGCGCCAGGACCCCGGTCCCGAGCGGCACGGTCGCGGCCAGGGCGACGATGGCCTTGCGCCGCGGGAAGAGGGCGATCCCCATGAGGCCGACCCCTGCGGCCAGGAGGCTGGTGGCAACGACCAGCGGAAGCGGCCTCACGGCGATGCCACTGGAGCCCGAAACCCAGGCCAGGAAGCCCTCGATCCCGATCGGGCGCAAGGCGAAACGAAGCACGCCCAGCAGTCCGATGGCCCCTGCGATGAGCCCGCTGACCCCCTGCGTGATCCTGTTGAGGGTGCCCTTGAACCCCAGGCAGCCGCCACCGATTCCCAGAGCCAGGAATCCGATCGCCGGCACGAAGTCCGTGAGGGTTGACGGGTCGCTGGCAGACACGAGCGGGATCTGGAAGCACCAGGCCACGAGCGACAGCGTGCTCATCAGCACCACCGCTGCGTAGGCCAAGCATGCGGGATTTCTTTGGGCTAAACGAAACATTGCCGGGTCATTCCGTAAACAGCATAGCAGCATCCGCGGCCAGGTCCGACGGTCCGCCACACGATAGAGCCGTTTCGCCTCGATAGGATCGGGCCGAAGGAGTCAAACGGGGTCCGGTTGCGCAGCGACGCGACCGCGCAAAGGGGCCGGTTCAAGCCGCGAACGGTCTAGCGACTGGCTCCCGGCCGGCCGGCGGCGGCGGCGAGACGATCGCCCACAGCAACCACGCTGCCGGAAGCCTCCACGAACAGGCCGGAGAGGCCACGCGCCTCGAGGTAGCGAACTCCCGCCGCAGACCCCAGGATCAGGGCTACCTTCGCGTGGACCTCGGCCGCCGCCGCGGCGGGGCCGACGACCGAGACCGACAGCAGATCCGTCGCAGCCGGCCGCTGCGTGCGCGGATCGATGAGGTGATGCTGGTTCTGGCCCCCGCTCTGCCAGCGCCGTCGCACAATGCTGCTGGTGACGACGGCCTCGTCGTCCAGTTCGACCTCGGCAAGGACAGCGCCGGATTGCCGGGGATCTCCGATCGTGACCGGCCATGGCCGCCCCCCGGCGGCGCCGCTGGCCCGCACGTCTCCGCCCGCGTCGACCAGAGCCGGGCCGAACGCCCGCAGCAGGGTCGCGATCCGATCCGCGGTCCACCCCTTGGCAATTCCCCCGAGGTCGAGAGCCGAGCCTGCGGGCAGGCTCACGGCGAGACCCTCGACGCCGACCTCGGACCAGCGCGGCCCCAGCGCGGCAACTGGCGGCACCGCGACGCCAAAGCCGCCCTGCGCGGCGATCGTCCCGAAGGACGTGCCATAACCTGCGGCCAGCAGGGCGGGCAAGACCGTCGGATCGAACAGGCCGCCGGTGCTGGCCGCAGCCTGCAAGGCCTGTCCGATGACCTCCGCCAGCATGCCCGAGACCCGCTGGGGCCCGCGACCGGCGGCGGAGTTGAGGCGCGACAGAGCCGAATCCGGCCGGAACCGGCTGAGCTCGGCCTCGATCTCCGCAAATACGGCCGGTAGGGCCGCCAGCGTGGCCTTGGCTTCCCGGTGCACACTCCACAGCCAGATCCGGACGTCCGTGTTCATGGCACGGAGCCGGGTCTCGTGCAGCAAGCGCTAGGAAGCCCGGGAAACGGCCATCGCCCCGCTAAACATCGGTACGCCGGCCGGACTCGGGCTCGAACTCACCGAGAGGCTCTGGCCCGAGTGGAGGGCCCCGACCATGCGGGACGCGGCTGCGGCTTCGGGGCTGATCGAGAGGCTGGCAGAGGGCGTGCTTCCGCCCGTCGTTCCGACCCCGCCGTCAAGCGCCTGCCGCTGGTGCGCCCGGTGGATGTAGCTTACGCCACTCGACCCCATGCCACCTTGGATTCCGCCAATCACGTCGATACCTCCTTCTTCCGGCCGTTTACGTCGACCGGAACCGGCCCGCACTAAGGGTTTTGTACCCATGCTACCAGGCAAATGCTTCAATTGTGCATCAGCTCGTCCATGTGGCACAACATAATCGGTGGCGTGCGAGATCAGTCCTGGGACTGGCTCCGGGCCCGGTCGTGCCGCGGTCCGCTCTCGGCGACCTTGAAGAGGGACACGGCCTCGACGAGCTGGCGGGCCTGCAGTTGCAGGCCGCCGGTCGCACGGGAGATCTGGGCGACCGAGGCTGCGGCCTCCCGGGCGCTCCGGTTGATGCCCTCGACACTCTCGGCGATGTGCTCACCACCCTTGCGCTGCTCATCGGCGGCCGACGCAACCTCGCGCGTCATCCGGTTCATCGCTTCCACCGACTTGATGATCTGCTCGCTGCCCTTGGCCTGTTCACGGGTCGCCAGGGAAACCTGCTGCGTCAGTGCACTCATCTGACCGACCGCCCGGGTGATCGTCTCGGCCGCCAGGCTCTGTTCCTTGGTTGCCGACGAGATATGGGTCATCATCTCCGAGGCCGCCTCGATCGAGGCCACGATCTCTCCGAGGGCTTCGCCGGCGGTCCTGGCCAGTGTCACTCCACTCTGGATGGCTTGCTCGCCATGGCGCGTCGAGTCGATCGCCTGCTTCGCCTCTCGCTGGATGCCCAAGATGAGGGCGGCGATCTCCTTCGTCGCACCGGCCGAGCGCTCGGCCAGCTTGCGCACCTCGTCGGCGACCACCGCGAAACCGCGTCCATGTTCGCCGGCTCTGGCAGCCTCGATCGCCGCGTTGAGCGCCAGGAGGTTGGTCTGTTCGGCGATGTCGCTGATCACTTCGATGATGCTGCCGATCTCGTTCGAGCTCTGGCCGAGGCTCCCCATGATGCCGACCACCTGAGACATTACCTGATTGATCTGGGCCATGCCGTCGACCGTCTGGCCGACCGCCTGGTTGCCGCCGCGGGCGGCGGCTGCGGCCTGGTGGGCTGCGCCGGTCGCCTCGTCGACGTTGGAGGCGACCTGCCGGATGCTACCCGCCATCTCCTCGATGCTCGAGGAGGTCTGATCCACGGCCTCGGCCAGCGACCGCGCTCCGCCCGCAACCTGGTTGATGCTGGCGGCCAGCTCCGCGATCGCGCTCGAGGTCTCCTCCACGTGAGCCTCGAGCTGGTTGGCGTTGCCGGCCACCTGGTTGACGCTGGCCGCCATCTGGGCCGTAGATCCGGCGGTTGCCTCGACCGTCTCGGCCTGGCTGCGGGCCGCGCTTGCGAGTTGCTCTGCGGCCGAACCGATCTCGTCCGAGCCTGCCGCGACCGAGCCGGAGGCATTGCGGACCCGGCCGACGATCTCCTTGAGGTTCTCGACCATGCGGCGGAAGCTGTCGGCCATCTCCCCGAGCTCGTCGCGGGTGTGAACCGTGACGACCTGCCCCAGGTCACCGCTGGCCAGGCCTTCGGCGGCCTCCTTGAGGCTGCGTAGCGGCCTCACGATCGTTCCGGCGAACCAGAAGGCGATGCCGGCGGAGAACAGGGCTGCCAGGAGCGCGACCACGAGGACGAGGTCCGTCTCGGAGGCCTGCTGGCCCCGGAGCCTCTTGACCGCCGCGTTGCGAAGCTGGTCGACCTTGGCCGAGATCTGCTCGGAGAGCCCATCGAAGCCCGGCTGCTGCGGGCTGCCCTTCATCAGCACGTTGCCGGCGGCCACTCCCTCGGTGAGGTAGGCCTCGGCCATCTTCTTGCCCAGGCCGTAGAAGGGGTCGAAGGTAGGCTGGAGGGTGGCCAGGATGGGATCCCCGGGCAAGAGCGTCTGCAGATCCTGGCAGGTCCTGGCGAACTCGTCGGCCCAGTGCCGGGCATCGTTGAAACCGTCCGTCTGGTGGGTGGCGCTGACATCGGTGAGGAATTGCTGCACCTGCACCGTGGCAAGGACCAGATCATCGGCGTCTAGAGCCACCTTGGCATCCTGCCGGATCTGGCCGAACCCGTGCAGGGCGAGCACGCACGCTCCGCCCATCGATGCGAAGACGACGAAGAAAGCTGTGAGGATTTTGGTCCTGATCTTCATGTAGTTACCTGTGCTCCCCGTGTACCGGTCGAGCCGGCTTGCCTGCTTGCGACGACTTCAGTTCAAACGGCCAGCCATCTCCGCCCGATCGTTCCCGGTTCGGCCAGGAGAACACTTGGTTCCCGTCCTGGCGTGACCCGGCTCGACGCGGAATGGTTTAGAGTGCTCCCGGTTTGAATGGATCGAGCCCGATGAGTCAAACGGGGCCCGGTTGCGCAGCGAAGCGACCGCGCAGAGGGCCCCGTTCAAACTGCAAAAGGCCCAGTATCGATTTAACGAGACTCCGGCGGGCTCGGACGATCCCGCGCCGTCTTTCGTCGCAACCTCCGGAAAACCGCTCGATCGCTTCCATCGAAAGGCAGAGGGCCGCTCTCTCGGTTGCGTACCCCGCCCTGGGTAAAGTTGTTCCGCCAACAGGTGAAGTTTCTTGCTGAACAGGTCGCTCGGCGCAGCGAAGCGATCGCGCCGTGCTGCGAGCGCTTCGCTACGGCCCGGGAGGCCAGTTCTGGACGAAGTCCTCGCCTCGAGTCAGGGCCAGAGCGACCTTCTCGGCCGTGATGGGCATCGAGCGGATCCGGACCCCCACGGCAGCCGCCACGGCATTGGCGATCATGGGTGCCATCGGGATCATCGTCTGCTCGCCGATCCCGCGGGCTCCGAACGGGCCCTCGGGCTGCGGGACCTCGACCAGGATCGGGACGATCTCGTCGGGCGTATCCATGGCCGTGGGTAGCTTGTAATCGGTGAAGTTCGGGTTGAGCTGACGCCCGTTGTCGTCGTAGCGCATTTCTTCGTACAGGGCCGTCGCCAGGCCCTGGACGACTCCGCCCGTGACCTGCCCGCGCACGAGCGTGGGGTTGATCGCCTTGCCCGCGTCGACCGCCAGGGCGACCTTCTTGACGTGGACCCGCCCGGTCTGGCGATCGATCTCGATATCGGCGGCGGCCGCTCCGACCGTGTAGTGCACGTTGGGGTGCCCGCCCTGCCCGGTGGCGGGATCGCTGGCGGCGCTGGTGAACTCGGGCATGTACATGCCGCTCGAGAGGATGGGCCCGCCGCGGAAGTACCCGCCCTCGCCCTCGATGCCGTTGATGATGAAATCCGTCAGCGGGAGTTCCCAGGCGGGCCAGGTGCGGCACTTGACCTTCTCGTCCTCGAGGTACAGCGTCTCTTTCTCGAAGCACAGCGCCCGGCTCACGGTGTCGAAGATCTTGTCCCGGGCCTCCAGGGCGGCCTTCTTGACGGCATTGCCGCTGCCCCAGGTGACGTGCGATCCCACCGTCTGCCACTCGTAGGCCGAGCGGTCGGTATCGGGCGTCTCGACGCGGATCTTGCTGACCGGAACCGCCAGGATCTCGGAGGCGATCTGGGCCATCACCGTCAGGTAGCCCTGGCCGATCTCCATTCCGGAGGCCAGGATGTTGATGCTCGCGTCCTCGTTGAACTTGAGGAAGGCGCTCGAGGCGGCGTTGGGGGGCATGGCCGGGGCCTTCCAGAGCAGCGCGAAACCCTTGCCCGTGGCGCGGTGCGGATGGGAAGGCTCGGCGGACTTGCCCCAGCCGATCTCCGCGGAGACGCGATCGATGGCCTCGATCAGGCCGTTGGGATTCATCGTGGCGCCGTACGGCAGGGCATCGCCCTCGCGGATCGCGTTCTTGCGCCGGAACTCAACCGGATCCATGCCGAGCTGCTCGGCGATCCGCGTCATGTGGGACTCGACGCCGAACAGGAACTCGGGATAGCCAAACCCCCGGTAGGCGCCGCAGGGCGGCAGGTTGGTGTAGATGCAGACCGAATCGATCTTTACGTTGGGCACCCGGTAAGGGCCGGTCGCCGAGAGTCCTGCGGCATTGACGACATTGGCCCCGTACTCCACGTAGGCACCGGCATCCCAGTGCATGGTGTGCTCGAGCGCCGTGATCGTCCCGTCGCGCTTGACGCCCACCTTGAGCCTGGCAACCAGACCCACGCGCTGGTAGGTGTTGCAGAATTCCTGCTCGCGGGTCCAGCGGAGCTTGATCGGGTGGCCCTTGACCACGGTCGCCAGAACCGCCCCGAGGATCTCCATCGTGACCCCGGCCTTGCCACCGAATCCGCCGCCAACGTACGGCGCCACGACACGAATATCCTTGTGGGTGAGCCCCAGGGGAGCCAGGGCCTGGGCGAAGCCATTTCGCTGCGTGAAAGGCGACTGCGAGGAAGCGTAGACCGTCAGATGGCCCGAAAGCTCCTGGTAGCCGACCACGACATGCGGTTCGATCGCACAATGTGCATACCGGGGGACGCGGTAGGTGTCTTCGAGCACCAGATCGGCCTCGGCAAAACCCTGATCCAGGTCACCCTTGCGAATCTTGCGGCAGTGGGCGATGTTGGTTCCAGCCTCGGGGAAGAACCACGGAACGTGGTGGTAACCGGCCAGATCGGGGTGAAGGATCGGGGAGCCGGCCGAGAGAGCCTCCACCTGATCGAGCACCGCGGGCAAGGGCTCGTACTCGACCTTCACGAGCTGAGCGGCGCGCTTGGCGATCTGCGGGGTCCGCGCAATGACGGCTGCGACCTGCTCGCCCACGAAGCGCACCACGTCCTGGGCGAAGACGTGGCGATCCTGCATGTACAGGCCGAACTTGTAGGGAAAGTCGTTGCCGGTCACGACCTTGACGACGCCCGGGACGCACTCGGCTGCGCTGGTGTCGATGCGAACGATGCGCGCATGGGGGTGGGGGCTCTCGACGATCGCTCCGTGCAGCAGATCGGGCCCGAAGTCGAGGTCGTCGACGTAGCGGGCCGCCCCGGTGATCTTCTCGGGGCCATCGATGCGAGCGGGGGACGCCCCGATCACCCTGAACGCTTCGGCGTCCGGTAGCGCGCCCATCAGCACCCTCCCCTCGGTTCAACCGCCGGCTGTTCGTGCTTCATGCCTGCACCTCGGCACCGTCGTCCGCGTGACCAGCCCTGGCCCCGACCGCCGCGAGCGTCCCGTCGCGGATGGCGCGTTCGGCTGCACCGGCGGCGACCGCGGTCATGACCGCGTCGACGATCGGATGGTAGCCCGTGCAGCGGCACAGGTTGCCCGCGATCGCGTGCTCGACCTGGGCCCGGGTGGGGTTCGGCTCGTGGCCCAGCAACTCGTGGACCGACAGGACCATGCCGGGCGCGCAGAACCCGCACTGAAAGGCGCTACTGTCGACGAAGGCCTGCTGGACTGGGGTGAGATGGCCCGGGGCCGCGAGTCCCTCGACCGTGGTGATCGCGTGCCCGTCCGCCTCGATGGCCAGGACGAGGCAACTGCGTACCGACCGGCCATCCAGAAGAACCGTGCAAGATCCGCAGTCCCCCCGCTCGCAGCCGATCTTGGGGCTCTTGACCCCGATCCGATCGCGCAGGACCTCGATCAGGACGTCGTTCGGGGCGACATCCAGCTCCCAGGGCTCTCCGTTGACCACCAGGTGCACGGTTTTCTTCACGGGCTCCGCTCTCTTTTCCGGTCAAAACCGGCTCGACCGTCCCCGGCCAGGACGGGCTCCGGCGCGCAGGACAGGTTGCGCCGCCAGGCGCAGGCATGCCGCAGGCTGGTCGTGGGGCTTGGCAACCGGCCGTTCGAGTCCTCGGACAGACCACATCCAGGCCATGCCGGCTACAGGATCTCGGTCCCGTAAGGCGGACCCGAGCCCGCCAGGCGGCTGCGAGCCGCCTCGAGTCCGCGCTCGAGCAAGACGCCGAGCATGTGTTCGCGGTACTCGCGCGTGGCCCTCACGTCCGCGATGGGACTCGACTCGGCCGCCAGGAGGGCCACTGCCGCGGTGACCGCCTCAGGATCGGTCGCCCGTCCGGACAGCGCGGCTTCGATGCGCGTGGCCCGGACCGGGGTGGGTCCCACCGCCCCGAGGGCCACCCGGACGGAGCCCGCACGGGTGACCAGGATTGCCACGCTGGCCTGGGCCAGATCCTCGCCTCGGTAGCGGCGGAGCTTGGCAAAGCAGCCCGCGTGGGAATCCTGGACCGGAGGAATCTCGATTCCGACGACGATCTCGCCAGGTGCCAGGGCGGTCTTGCGGTTGGCCTTGAACCATCCGGCAATCGGCACGACGCGTGCCCCCGAGGGACCGACGACGTGGACCGTCGCATCGTGGACCAGGAGCGGCGGCCCGGAGTCGCAGCTCGCCACCGCCGCGCAGAGGTTGCCGGCGAGCGTGGCTCGATTCCGCACGCCGTGCGACGCCACGACGGCGGCCATCTCGGCCAGCAGCGGCCAGCTCGCCGCGGTCCGGGATTCGAGGACCTGGTTGAAGGTGACCAGGGCTCCGATCCAGAGCGACTCGCCTCGGAGCTCCAGGCGATCGAGTCCCGGGATGCCCTTGAGGTCGACCAGTGCCTCGGGAGCGACGACACCGTCCCGCAGCCAGGCCACGAGGTCGGTCCCGCCGGCCAGGACCCTCGCACCGCTTCCGTAACCGCCGAGCACGGCGAGGGCCTCGTCGAGGCTCTCGGGCTTGTGGTACGCGAAGGTGTGAGCGATGGTCATTACGCGCTCCGCCTCGAGGTGTGAGTCAACGCGCCAAGCGCGCTACTTGGGGGGCAGGAAGGCCACGATACGGCACATCGAGGACTCGAGCTCGATGCCTCGCAGCGGGAAGCACCCGATCCACAGGCGCTGGCTCCCGAGCTCGCCGATCTGCCCGCCGATGTTCTCGGCATGCACCAGGCGCTTGGGGAACAGCTTGAGGTGCATCACCTGGTAGTACTCGTCGGGCGGGAACATCTCGTCCCAGGCCTTGCCATGGCGAGCCTTGAGCTTTTCCTCGGCCTTGGCGAACTGCTGCGGGTGCCAGTTGCGGATGATCGTGTTCATGGGGTGATCCGCGCTGCCGCAGTCGACGCCGATCCACTTGAGCTTCATGTCGAGCGCCCACTCGTGGAACTCGGGGCCCGGGCCCGGGTGCTTGACGAAGTAGCGCAGCTCGTCGGCTTCGGGCTGATCCCAGGCATACCGGTGATAGCCGGTGTTGATGATGAGGATGTCGCCCTTCTTGACCTCGACCCGGCTGGTGATCATCTCCGGCGTGTACAGGTCGAAGTCGTCCACCGCGCCCGAAAGATCGACCACCGCGCCGGTGCCGATCCACTCGTCGATCGGGACCTCGCCGATCGGCCGGCCACTGCTGAAGAAGTGGATCTCGCCGTCCATGTGGGTGCCGACGTGGTTGCTGGTCGTGATGATCTGGCCGTTGGCCCCCTGGCCCTGGTGCGCTCCGGCGATCCGCTTGAAGTACTGAATGCCCAGCGGCATGTAGCTCGGCCAGGGTGGAGTGTGGATGGAGAGGCGCTGGGTGAGGTCGTAGACCCGAACCCTGGTCATGAACTCCAGGAACGTGTCCATCTGGGTCAACTCGGCGATCGCGGTCATGCCTTCCCCCTTCTTCGCGGAAAGCAGCATGTTAAGACACGGCGCCTGAACTCGCCAGCCCGCCGTTTGCTTGCAATACCCGCGCCAGTCCCTCGTAGGCCCGCACGAAGGGCTGGCTCGGGGCGTTGAGCACGCCTGCACCCACCTGCCCGATGCCGGGCTCCTTGTGCGCGACCCCGGTGTCGATGAAGGGCAGCACCGCCTTCTCGACCACCTTGACCACATCGATGCCGGTCGGCGTCCCCCGAAAGTTCAGGGCGGGGATCTGGTAGGTCTGGTTCTCGCCGGCTGCGATCTCGTACATCTGCGTGGTGTAGCGAATGGCATCCGCCGGCCCGCCACCCACGAACTGTACGATGGCCGGTGATGCCGCGATGGCGAAGCCGCCCAGACCATTGGTCTCGGTGATGGCGCTGTCTCCGATATCGGGGTTGGCGTCGGCCTTGCTGAACCCCGGGAAGTACAGCGCGTCGGGCACCTCGGCGGGCCCGGTGAACCAGGCGTCTCCGGTACCCGCGAGCTGCACCCCGAAATCCGTCCCGTTGCGTGCCATGACCACCGCGACACTCGAGCCGGCGATGCCGCGGGCCGCGTCCAGTGTCGCCTTGCTGGCCGCCATGGACAGGTTCAAGAAGAAGTGGTCGTTCGAGTGGATGAACTCGAGCACCGAGCCGGCGTCCTCGCCCGAGCTCGTGCGGGCGATCGCCGGGGCCACGAGCCGGACGAAGAGCGAGGTGGCTGCCCGGTTGCGGTTGTGGACCTCGTCGCCCATGTGCAGGGCTTGGGCGATCAGGTTCTTGAGGTCCATCGCGCCGAGCCTGGCCAAGGCGCGGTCGAGGACCGGGTAGAGGACGTCGGCCATCCAGTGCAGGCGCCGCACGACGTCCTCGCCGAAGGCACCATAGCGCAGCACCTTGCCGAGGCCTTCGTTCAGCGTGGCGAAGGCCAGGTTGCCGAACTCGGCGTTCTTGACGACGAACACGGGCATCGAGGGCGAGATGACCCCCGCCATGGGCCCTACGGCCGCGTGCTCGTGGCAAGGGGCGTAGTGGATGGCACCGGAGGCCGCCAGCCGTTCGGCTTCCTGCGGGGTGCGCGAACGGCCTTCGTAAAGCAACGCGCCGATCACGGCCCCGCGCATGGGGCCGCACATGCGTTCCCAGGAGATCGGCGGGCCGGCATGCAGGAGCGTGTCCTCGCTCATGCCCGGAATCACGTCTCGCGCCCTCCCCATGCCGACGAGCTGCGGCATGCCCGCGAGAATGCGAGCCAGGGCCTCGGCGTTGGCGGCGGCGATCCGCTCGGAGTTCGCCTGGATCACCCGCCGGGCGTCCGGAGCGACGTCGAGAGGAGGGGTCCAGTCTACGTGCACGGTGGGCGCGCCCACCTGTCGCAGCGTCCGGGCAAAGGACTCGAGTCCGAGGTTGACGACCTCGAGCTTCTGGCCGAAAAGATCCGCAAGGCGAGTCATGGGCGGTCCTCTTGCAACCGGGCGATCCAGCCCGCCAGGTGACAGGCGGCCGCGTTGCTGGGCGCCACCAGGGCTCCAGCCGCCTCGAGCTGCCGCACCGTCCGGCTGCGGCTCTGGGGATCGGCCTCGGTTCCCGTCACCGAGCACACGACGACGATCCGATCCTGTACCGCGGCGATCGCGGGAGCCAGCTCGGAGGCCGGATCCTCGTGCGAGCCGTAACCCAGCACGACGTCGAGGAGCACCACGGCGACCTCGGGGTCGGCGGCCTCGGCCGCCAGCCGGCGCAGGCGGAGGTCGTAGTCGATCATCGGGTGGGGCCGGCCCTGGGTGAACTCGTCCTCGCCGAGGTCGACCACCGTATGGGCCTGGCTGACCAGGGCGCTGTCGAGGCGAGCGGTCACCTGGGTGGGGGCGTTGGAGAATAGCGGGGCCAGGCGCGGGAAGCCTCGCCCGGCGGCGATCGCATCGCCGGCCAGGATCACCTGGGCCTCGGCGCAGAACGTGCCTCCGCTGAAGAGCCCGCGCAGGTAACGGCGCGAGGCCGGGAGCCGGGCTGCGGCCCGCTCTGCTGCCGCGAGTTGGTCGCGATCGCGCCGCTTCAGGTCGTCTTGCGTGGCCGCGGGATCTTCCCCGCGCCAGAGCGCCAGGGCTGCCCGCGCCGCCTCCTCGAGCGTGGCCGGACCCGCCTCGGCACCCTTGCGATCTCCCAGGAACAGTGTCACGACCGGCTTGCGGACGCCCTGGACGATGGCCGAGATGCGTTCGGCGACGGGGGGATCGGGTGGCTTTGCAATCAGCAGGATGACCGCGGTGGCCGGATCGTTCGCCAGGGCCTCGAGCGCCATGGCGAAGCTGGTCCCGCCGACCTTGGCCTTGATGTCCCGCCCGCCCGTGCCCAGGGCCTGCGAGATGCCACCGCCGCCCTGGGCGATGAGCGTCGCAACCTCCTGCAGGCCGGTTCCAGCAGCCGCCACGACTCCGATCGAGCCCCGTGGGACGACGTTGGCAAAGCCAAGCGGCACCCCGTTGACAATGGCCGTCCCGCAGTCCGGACCCATGACCAGCAGGCCCCGGTCGGCAGCCAGGCGCTTGAGGGCGATCTCCTGGTCGATCGGCACGTTGTCCGAGAAGAGCATGACGTGCAGCCCGCGCTCGAGCGCCCGTCTGGCTTCGTCGGCCGCAAATCTTCCCGCAACCGAGATGAGGGCCAGGTTTGCGCCCGGCAGCGCCTCGATGGCGCCGTCGAGGCTCCTCGGGCGCGCTTGTGAGCCTTGATCCTTGCGGCTCCGGGCCAGCTGGAACTGCTGCTCGATCTCCGTCAGCACCGGTTCGGCGCGGCTGGCGTCTGCGAGCTTGAGGGCGATGAGCAGGTCCGTTTCCCGGGTCTGGCCGAACTCGGGCAACAGCAGTCCCGAGGCTTCGAGAATCGCGCGGTTCTCGGCCGTGCCCATGACGATCGCGGCATCCATGACCCCGGCCAGGCTCTGCACGTGGCGCCCGATCGTCATCAGGGTGACCGAGTCGAAATACGCGCCCTTCTTGACCTGCCCGGCAAGAACTCCGGGGCTGGCTACGAGCATGAGGACCTCCTTGGCGATTCCCGTTCGAACGGCGTCCGCTAGACTCCCTGGGGCCCGGGGTTCGAGGCGGGCCGACTCCCGCAAGCCAGATCACCTGGTCGGTACGGCCGCGACCCGCTGTCGCTCGCCTACCCTGATGGGGTTGTTGTGGCTCCCGGTGCGGACAAGCTCTCGAGCAGAGACCTCCAGGTTAGCAGGAAGCCGGCCGCAAAATCCGCTCCCGAGGTGGCGCCCACCGCCAGGAGACGATCCGAGGCCTCTCTGGCATCTTGCTCCCCGTGGACGACGGCCTGCACGAAGGCGCGCGGGGCCGCGTTCAGACGCCCGGCGATCGCCTGGTCGAGAAAGGCGTTCGATAGCACGTTCTGTCCCCTGGCCGCGGCATGGACGGCTCCCAGGTCGGGTTGCTCCAGCAGCCAGAGCGCGGCCAGGAGGCCCGTGTTGAAGTCGTCCCCGCTCGGGGTCAGGCCATACCCGCAGCCCCGCAGCAGCCTGGCGCACCCCAGGAAATCGGCGCCGGCCAGCAACCGAGCGCCCGCTCGCGCCCGCTCGGCCAGGGCCCGCTCGAAGGCCGACCCCCCTGCGTCCCGGCTGGCGGCCGGCTTCGCACCCGGGTTCGGGCCAGCCAGTTCCGTGCGCAGAAGACAGGCGAGGCTCGGTGGAAGCGCTTGCTCGAGCACGCGGGCGATCGCCAGGTGCAGGGCGCCGGGACCCAGGTCGGCAGCTGGCAGGCGCTCGAGCCGGGTGTCACGACGAACTTCGGATGAGACCGGCAGCACCAGGACTTCGTCAGGCCCGCCGCGGTACGATCCCGCGTCAGGACGGTCGGCTCGGCGATGCAAGACCAGGTGTTCCAGCGCGATGTCGAGGCTTTCCCAGGGCCAGTCGCCTGGCCCGTCGAGGACGACGTTGACCGGGCCCGTCCCCACCTCGCAAGTCACGATGGCGACCAGGCTACCGTCGTCGGCAACGAAATTCGAAACCCTGGAAAACCGGGAGTGCAACCGGTAGTGGCCCGGGGCGATCCCGTCCCCGACACAGAGGAGCGCGCTGCCCATCGGGGCCATTGTACCCGCGCAGGCCGAACGTCCAGGCTGGTGGCCGGGACTGGCCCGAGCGCCCGGCCGCCTTGACTGGCGCTCGTCTGGCGCGCAGACTGCGCGCATGCAGCACGCGAGTTCCGGCGCCTTCCTGGACGAGACCATTTTCGAGCCCACGGGCACCGGGCCGCTGGACGGCCTGAAATTTGCCGTCAAGGACCTCATCGATCTCGCGGGCCTGCCGACCGGCTGCGGAAACCCGTCCTGGCGCGCTTCGCATTCCCTGGCCGTCGCGCATGCCGTGTGCGTCGAGCAGGTCCTGGCGGCCGGGGCGCGCTGCGTCGGCAAGACCGTGACCGACGAACTGGCTTTCAGCCTGCTGGGCGAGAATCCGTTCTACGGTACTCCCCGCAATCCCCGAGCACCCGAGCGGGTGCCCGGCGGCTCCTCGAGCGGGTCGGCGTCCGCGGTGGCCTGCGGGCTGGTCGATTTTGCCATCGGAACGGACACGGGCGGGTCGGTGCGGGTCCCGGCAAGCAACTGCGGGATCTTTGGTCTGCGGCCTTCCCACGGGTCGGTGTCGGTCGCCGGCGTGTACCCGTTCGCCCCCACCTTCGATACCGTCGGGATCCTGGCCGCCGATCTCGAGATCTTGACCCGGACGGCCAGCGTGCTGCTGGCTCGCGACCTTCCGGCGAGCGCTCGAGTCCGCCGCTTGCATGTCATCACGGAGGCCTTCGAACTCGCCGAACCCGCCGTGGGGGCGCAGCTGTACGAGGCCGTGGCTCAGCTGGCCGATCGGCTGGGCGTCTCCCTCGTGACCACGTCTTTGCGCGACATCGACGAGGATCCGACCGGCCAGGCGCTCGATGCCTGGTACGACACCTACTGTCAGGTGCAGTGGCCCGAGATCTGGAGCCAGCTGGGCCCCTGGTACCAGGCGACGGGGCCCGAGCTGAGTCCCTTTGCGCTGGGAAGCCTGGAGCTGACCCGCAAGTACGACCGGTCTCGCGCCCTGGCGGCGATCCGCCGGCGCGAGGATCTGGCGGCTCACCTGGCCCGGTTTCTCGGCCCGGACGACCTGCTGTGCCTCCCCACGGTGCACACCCCCGCGCCCCTGCAGGGCAGCCATGCCGTGCGCGGCTTCTCGCGAGCTTACTACTCCCGGGCCCTGGCGCTGACGGCGATCTCCGGGATTGGACGTCTTCCCGCTCTGTCCCTGCCCCTGGCCGAGGTGGATGGCCTTCCGGTGGGCCTGTGCCTGCTGGCCGGCTCGGGTCAGGACGCCTTCCTGCTGGCTGCGGCTCGCCAGGCGGTTCCGGCTCCGGTCGCCTGAGGCCGGTTGTCCCGGGCCCTCCCGATGGTTTCGAGCCGGGTATTTTTTGCAGTTTGACGGGTCCCTCTGCGCGGCCGCTGCGCTGCGCAACCGGTCCCCGTTTGACTTCTTGGGCCCGATGGTTTCGAGCCGGGTATTTTTTTGCAGTTTGACGGGTCCCTCTGCGCGGCCGCTGCGCTGCGCAACCGGTCCCCGTTTGACTCCTTGGGCCCGATGGTTTCGAGCCGGGTATTTTTTTGCAGTTTGACGGGTCCCTCTGCGCGGCCGCTGCGCTGCGCAACCGGTCCCCGTTTGACTCCTTGGGCCCGATGGTTTCGAGCCGGGTATTTTTTGCA
>JAJXWQ010000143.1 GCA_021781555.1 bacterium | reverse complement strand
CTTCACCCCCCTGTTTCTTGCCGTCTGGAATTATTCTCCAAAACTCAGGCCGGTGGTCCTGGCGGCATGGCTCGGGCTTGCCGGAGCGCTTCTGGTCACCGAGTATCACTTCCTGGGAGACCTGATCGCGGGGAGCTACCTGGGATACCTGATCTACCAAGGGGTCGACCGCGCTTCGGAATTCTGGGCAAAGAGCGCCGGCGCACGCACCTAGCAAGGGAAGCTCGGAACCGAGGTTCGATGCGGGAATCTGATACCACCGGGTCCACAGGCATGACGCGCTGCGGTCGCATCCTCGCTCCTGCGGCGCTGGTGCTGGCCATCTTGGCGGGCACGGCTGGCGGCTTCGGAGCGCCCGCTTGGGGCCTCGAAAGCGGTGGGTTGCTTGCGGGCTTCGAGCCCTCGCCGGCGCAGGTGGCTCGCGAGCGGGGAGGCGAAGTAACGGTCCAAGTGCGGGGCGGCGGAGCGGTCCAGACCGTGCAGGCGCAGGCTTGGGTCCAGGCCCCTGCTCCCGTCGTCTGGGCGGTCCTCACGGACTACGCGAGCTACCCCAGACTGTTTTCCGGGATCGAACGCAGCTCGACCCGGAGCATCGACGGGAGCCTCCAGCACTGCACCGTGGTGAAGTATCCGTGGCCCCTTCCCGAGCGCTGGGTCTGCAACATCATCCGGATGGACCAGCGCCACTGGACGATCCGCTGGCATCGGGTTTCCGGGACGATCCGGAAGCTCGTCGGCGAATGGCAGCTCCGCCCGCAAGGGCAGGCCACGGTCCTGCGCTACGGGGTGCAGATCGATCCGGGCCTGCCCGTAGTGCCGGCCTGGGTCGCGCAGTGGGCGACCCGGATCGAGGCTCCGGACATCCTGCACGCCGTGGCGCGTGAGGCCGTGCTCCGGTTTGCCAGGGAGCGTGCCGGGCTCATCCAACCCGCGCCGGAGGCTTTGCTCCGCCAGGGGGGCGGCCGCGAGCGCTCGGATGCCACGATCTCCTTCCGTGCGGTCGATCTCGGGACCGTTTTCCGGGGCGCGAGCAGAACGATCCTCGGGCTCGACGGGGCTTTCTCGACCCCCGTGGGACGTGGCCGCGCCCTTTGGGTCTTCGGCGATACGCTGATCGGATCCTGGACGGCGTCGGGAGACCGCGGGGTCACACGCATGCCGTCGAGCACCGGGGCCTTCGTCGAAGATCCGGACTGGCGAGATGGTTTCGAGCACGCGCAGTTCGTGGGTGGAGACAGGCCGCGATCTCTGCTGGCTCCTGCTCCTGGCTCCGAGCGAGTCTGGCCTCTCGACTGGGTGCGGAGCCGCGGAAAGCTCGAGCTGTACTACGTGGCGATCGCCCGAACCGGAAACGGGGCGCTCGATTTCGAGGTGCTGGGCTCCGGCCTTGCCAGGGCCTCGGGCACGGATCCCCTCCGCTTCGTTCCGGGGCCGCTCATGTGGCGGCACGGCGCGCCGGCCTTCGGGGGAAGCGCGCTCGAACATGGCGGCTGGCTCTACGTGTACGCACCGGGTCGACCGAGCTACCTGGCGCGCGTCCGCCCCGCGCAGGTAGGCGACGTGGAAGCCTACCGATACTGGGCGGGCCAAGGCCGCTGGACGAGAGCCTGGAAAGACGGCCGCACCTTACCGAACAGCGGCGCAGAGGCCAGCGTCCGCTGGGACGACTACCTGAATCTCTTCGTGATGATCGACGTCGGACTGGCAAAGACCGTTCGGGTGCGATTCGCCCCGGAGCCTTGGGGGCCTTGGACTGCGCCCAGGGAGGTTTGCCCGTGTCAGGCAGCGACGGACGCGGAGGCGATGTGCTACGGCGGCAAGCAGCACTCCGAGCTGGATCGTGACGACGGGCGCGAGATCTTCGTCACCTACAACACGAACGTCGCGCCAGCGGAGATCGATCGACGGTCGGACCTGTACTGGCCCCACCTGGTGCGGATCCGATTCGGGACCGCCGCGAGTCGATAGTCTGGCTTAAATATCTCATTACCCATACTTGGTAGTCCTTTTACCGAGCCGGGGCGAATGCTCCCGATAGAAAGGCATCGGAACCGGCTGGTAACTTCCCTGACCCTCCTCCTCCACTTCGCCCCGCCTACCCAGGCGGGGTGAACCCCGTTGGTGTCTCGGGCCTGGTTCGAGGCCGCCGGACGCGACTGGAGCGGGCCCTGCTGCGGGGCGTCGGAACAAACGGGAGCACTTACGCAGCTCCGATGCAGCTGGCCCCAGCCGATCTGGAGTATCGTAAACTGGGGTCGCCGGCCGATCCGCGACCCCCAGCGTCCACGGCGCCAAAATTCGTCGGCCGGGTCGCTCGGCAGACGGAACGCTCCAACCCCGTTCGGAGGATACGATGGGCAGAACCAGCACCTACCTCGCCATTCCCTTGGTGATCGTCGCAGCCGGCGGCACCATACAGTTCCTCCGCCCGGTCCCCCCGGTCCAGGTCCAGACCGTGGCAAGCCCGCTCAAGCTGCCGGGGACTTTCTCGGTCGCTTTTCCCGCCACGGGTCAGTCGGCCCTCGGGGCCGAGAGCCTGGGTCTGGTCGCCCAGACCCCGAACGAGCAGCCCGTGGCGATCGCCAGCTTGACCAAGATGATGACGGCCTACCTGCTGCTGCAGGCCCAGCCTCTCAAGACCGGAGAGGACGGACCGGTCACCACCATCACCGAGGCCGACGTGCAGGTGTATCAGGACGACAAGGCCGCCGGTGACTCGGTGGTCCGGGTCAGCGCCGGCGAGAAGCTTACCGAGCGCCAGCTTCTCGAGGGCCTCCTCTTGCCCTCGGGCGACAATATCGCCACCTTGATCGCCCGCCAGGTGGCGGGTACCCAGGCAAGCTTCATCAAGAAGATGAACGACGCGGCCCGCGCCCTCGGCATGACGCAGACCACTTACGCCGACGTGAGTGGCGTCAGCCCGGCAACGGTAAGTACTGCCCACGACCAGGTCTTGATGGCGCAGGCGGCGATGCGGTCTCGCACCTTCCGGGATATCGTGAGGATGCCCCAGGCAGATCTGCCGGTGGCCGGTCTGGTGTTCAACGTCGATTTCATGGTGGGCAAGAAGGGGATCACGGGCATCAAGACCGGGAGCACCCTGGCTGCCGGGAGCTGTTTCGTGGGGTCGTATCCGATCTCGGTCGGCGGCGGTTCCGAGATCCTCCTGGGCGCGGTTCTGGGACAGCAATCCCTCCAGGTTGCCCTCACGACCGACACGCAGATGCTGCAAACCGTGGCCCCGCGGTTCCGGACCTATTCCGTCGCTCCGCCAGCTACAGGCTTCGCCCGGCTGACCACGGCCTGGGGGCAGGATGCCACCCTTGCTCCGGCTGGCCCCCTGCAGCTAGTGGGCTATCCCGGGATGCCCATCGACCTTTCGGTCAAGCTCACCGCGACCAAGCTCCCGATCGCCGCGGGCCAGGGTGCCGCGAGCTTGACCTTGACCACCGGTTCCGTGTCGCAGACCGCGCTGCTGCAGGCCGCTCAGGCGATCCACAAGCCCGGCCCGCTGTGGCGGCTGTTTCGATAGCCGGACCGCAGCGTCGAGGCCTTCTTCGAAAGCGAGCGCTCGCTCGGTCTAGCTGGGTACATTGGCAACAGGAGAAACGGGCCCGAAGATCGAGAGGAGCGACGGTTGAGGTCGCAAACCAGCATACGCCGATCGGTCGAGACGCTTGCCGGTCTTGCGCTGGCGGCGGGTCTCGCGGCCTGCCAGCTGTCGGGCGCCCAGGTCAATTCCTACGCCAAGGCCGCCGCGTTGGCGGGCGGCGAACTCGGCCTCTCCGGTTCGAACGGCGGAGGCACCGGGCTGAACCCGTCCATCGTCACGACCAGCGCCGGCGATTTGATTTCCAACAATGCCGGCTCGTTGATGTCCAACAACGCAGCGGCGCTATCCGGGGCCGTCCTGGCGCCGGCCTCGCTGGTTTCGAACAACTCGTCGGCTTATCGCGTGTCCGCGCTATCCACCCTTCCCTTGGCAGGTGCCTTGGTCTACCTCACGGATACCCAGGAACGCATTTTCGTCGATCCGCAGACCGGCGCCACGCTCACCACGACGACGGACGGGAACGGTGAGTTCAACTTTCCCAAGGCGCCGGCGACCGACTCGGTCATCGTGGACGCCGTGATGAGCGGCAACCGCCGGATGGTCGGGTTCCTCGACAGTCACGCCGGCCCGAACGACATCACCTTGACCCTGGCCAGCACGCTCGTCACGGAGTTCTTGCGATCGCGGGCCGAGCAAGCGGGCTCGGATGTCACCATCGGATCGTTCGACCCCTCGCTGCTGCACGTCCCGACTCTGGTCTCCCTCACGCAGACCGCCCTCGACGCGGGCCAGCTCTCCGTGCCTGACCTGTCGGTCGGGGCGATCCCGGCCATGGATCGTAACTACCTGGTGCAGTTCGGCACCCACTCCCTTGCCCTCAAGCAAGCCTGGGAGTCCCTGCTCGGATTCCATATCTCGATCGTGGACACGCTGGCGGGCGGCCAGGCGGGATTCGCCGGGGACGGCCTCCCGGAGGCCCAGGCGCAGTTCTCCGATCCCAACTGCCTGGTACCGACTCCCGATGGATCGACCTACGTGGCCGACACCGGCAACAACCGGATCCGGCGAATCGCACCGGACGGCACGGTCTCGACCGTGGCGGGCGGCGGGGCGATCTCTGACATCCCGACACTCCTGGCTGCTGGCCAGATCACCGACGTCGTCGGCGATGGCGGACCGGCCACACAGGCCATCGTCCAGGAGCCTCGGGGGGTCGTACCCCTGGCGAACGGGGCTTTCGTGTTCTCCGAATTCGTGGGACAGCGCCTGCGCCTGGTCCTTCCTGACGGCACGATCCAGACGCTCGTTCACGGCAATGTCAACAACGATGGGCTTTCGGACGGTCCCCTCTCGCAGGCGAACCTGATCTATCCGATGGGCCTGGCGACCGGCCCCGATGGCTCCATCTATATCTGCGATCTGGGAGAGGACGTGGTGCGCAGGATCCTGCCCTGCGACCCCGCCAGCCTGCTCCAATCCGGGACGATCCAGACGGTCGCGGGCAACTACCAGCCCGGCAATGCCCTCACGCCCCCCCCCGATGGAGCCATCGCCACCCAGACCTCGCTGTTCAGCCCCAGCGCCATCGCGGTCGATGCAACCGGAGACCTCTACATCGCGGAGCTTGAAGCTTACCGGATCGTCAAGGTGACCCCGGATGGCAAGATCCACCCCTTTGCGGGAAACGGGGTCGACGGCGCGACCGGCGACGGCGGAGTCGCGCCTCAGGCAGCGATCGGCCAGCCCAGCGCACTGGCTCTCGATCCTGCCCACGATCGGCTGCTGATCGGCTCGTGGAGCACGCCGCGGATCCGGGCCGTGGACCTTTCGACGGGAATCATCACGACGCTGGCCGGCGCCGGGCACGATCCGGAGGATGGGCTGGCAGACGACAGCGCGTTGGGCGACGTCGGCGGGATGATGCTCGACCCCGCGGGCAACCTTCTCTTCACCGAGGTCCAGACTTCCCGCCTGCGCCGCCTGTGGCTCACGGAGCCGCCGGCCTAGGAGTCTGTCGGAAATAGAACCAGACCCAGGAACTCCGTCCGCCCCGGTGGCCGGCATTCCCGGGGGGATCGACATGGGAGCCGGCCTCTGGATATGCTGAGGCATGCCGAAGCGCTTCCGCCC
>JAJXWQ010000053.1 GCA_021781555.1 bacterium | reverse complement strand
CCCGGTTTGAATGGATCGAGCCCGATGAGTCAAACGGGGCCCGGTTGCGCAGCGAAGCGACCGCGCAGAGGGACCCGTTCAAACTGCAAAAGGCCTAGGGGAAAGCGGTGATGGGGGGATCCGGCCAGCGGCCATCCCATACGAACCAGGGGCCGGTACCCACCCTCGCCGGCCTCCTGGCCGCCGCGGGAATCCTGCCGGCGGTCCTCTGGCTGCGCCGCCGTCTCACCAAGGTAGCTCGAACCCTCGGGAACGTCCCTGCGTCCCACGAGATCGAGATCACCGGAGACGACGCCACGTGGACGCTGCGCGCGGATCTTCCGGTAGCACCGACCCTGGCCGTCTGGTTGCTGCTGGACGGTCCCGACGGACAGCATGCGTACCCTCCCCCGCCCGCCACCACGCCGCTTTCCTTCACGCTTCCGGCGGGCTCCCCCGGTACCTACCGGTTCTGGCTGATCCCCTCGCGGGGTCGTCGGCACGGTACCGCGACGCTGGCCCGCAGAGCGGCCAAGGCCCTGGCCGCCGGGGAATTCCGCGTGGAACCCTGAGTCTTGTCTGGAGCGGGTCCCGGCAGACCGGGAGCACCCGGCACAAAACTGCTTTGAAAACCGCCATGCCCTCGATGCTTTTCCGCCTCAGAATGGCAAGGGGACTCGGACTGCCCCGAACAGCCGCGGCGACTCCGCGGCAAACGGGCGCGTAAACAGATCGATGACGCAATTAATACACTTCGAACACTGTCTCTGTATTCACAAGCGATCCGATGCTGGGTTAAAAAGGTAAAACGGTGCTTGACACTCGGTTTGGAGCGGAGATGCCCGAAGGAAATCCCTCCATTCTAATTGCCTGCGCCTGATGCCCGCATTCCCCTGGCCAATGGGCTGGGGGAGTGCTTCTGTAAGAGTCGACGTGTCAGACGTGTGGGACGGTCTGCGGGTCGCGATCGTTTCCGACCAGCTCGCCACGCCCGGGGGGGCGGGGGGAGCTGAACGTGTCGTGCTCAAGCTCCACGAACTGTTTCCCGCGGCCCCCGTATTCACGACCGTCTTCAATCCGGATCGAATGGGAGGCTCTTTTTCCGGAGTCGACGTGCGTCCCTCATGGGTCGACCGTCTTCCTTTAGCTCGCAAACATCATGGGCTTTTCTTCCCGATCATGCCCATGGCGGTCGAGTCGTTCGATCTCACGGGATACGATCTCGTCATCTCCTCGCAGCACAGCGTCGCACACGGCGCACTGACTCGTCCGGATGCTGTCCACATTAGCTACTGTCACAGTCCAATGCGATACGCATGGGATCTGTCCCACAGCTACCTTCGTACGATTCCCAAGCCAGCGCGCGCAGGGGTTTCGTTTGCTCTCAGTGGCATCCGGATCTGGGATAGCGCGGCCTCTTTGCGGGTCGATCACTTCGTCGCCAACTCCGAGTATGTTGCAGGGCGAATCCAGCGAGCCTATCGCAGAGCGGCCGATGTAATTCCTCCGCCGGTAAGATTGCGTTTCGCGCCTCCGGATCCCGGCCTCGGGCGGTTTCTCCTGGTCGTCTCGCGCCTGGTCCCGTACAAGCGGATCGACCTGGCGATCGCCGCGTGCAACAGGCTCAACGTGCCGCTGGTCGTCATCGGAGCCGGTCCCGAGCTCAAGCGCCTGCAGGCCCTGGCAGGTCCCACCATCCGATTCCTGGGCCGCCAACCGGATGCCACCGTCCTTCGGTACATGGCCAGCTGCGAAGCACTCCTGTTCCCGGGGTGCGAGGATTTCGGAATGACGCCCGTCGAGGTGATGGCGGCGGGTCGGCCCGTAATCGCTTTCGGACAGGGCGGCGCCAAAGAGACCGTGATCCACGGCGAGACGGGCTGGTTCTTCGAGAGGCAAGAGGTCGACGATGTGGCCTGCGCGATCTTGCAGTTGCGGTCCATGGCCTGGAATCCGGCTGCCTGCCAGCGTCAGGCCGCGCAGTTCGGAGAGGATCGCTTCGAGGAACGGTTCCTCGCTTTCATCTTGGCGCGAGTCGCGCTGCCTGCGGAGGCGGGGGACCGCCGCAGGCCTGGGGGGGAACCCCGTAGGACCCCGATCCCGCTTGGGCCCCGCGAGCTGGCCTCGCTGAGTGAGGGAGCCCACCTGATGCCGGTGGCAGAGGTTTGACGTGACCGGAGAACTTGTACTTCCTTGTCTCGAGGCCACCAGCGCCACGGCCACCATGCACGGCGTCCGCTGGATAAAGCGCCTCTTCGACATCGTCGCCGTGCTGACGGGGGGAATCGTCATCCTTCCGGTTCTCCTTCTCGTCGGCCTGATCATCGGGACCGACTCCCAGGGTCCGATTCTTTTCAAGCAGCGGCGCGTGGGCCTGCACGGTGAAGATTTCTGGATCTTCAAGTTCCGGACAATGGTCGCGAACGCCGAAACCCTGCGGTCGGATCTGACTTGCTGCAACGAGGCCGGCGGCCCCTTGTTCAAGATCGAGAACGATCCGAGGATTACCCGAGTCGGGCGTTTTCTGCGTCGTAGCAGCCTCGACGAATTGCCGCAGATCCTGAACGTATTGCGGGGCGAGATGTCCCTCATCGGCCCGCGGCCCTTGCCGGTCGACGACTGGGAACCCTTCCGCAACGGTCTCGGCGAGGAGCGCCACAGCGTGCTTCCCGGGATGACCGGCCTCTGGCAAGTAAGCGGCCGGAGCTTGGCACCGGGAGAAAGGATGCTAGAACTCGACATTGCATACGTGCGTTCGCGCTCGCTGTGGATGGATCTCAAGATCTTGCTCCGGACCGTTCCGGTCGTGCTCGGGAGGCGGGGCGCCTGCTAGACGTCGCGGTTGACCAGCTGCGCCGGCGGGCAGGGCGCAGCATCGAGGCGCTGCTATTGCGTCAGGGTGCCCAGCAGATCCTGACCTTCGCGGGCGGAATCGTCCTGGCCCGGACGCTGGTTCCAGCCGAGTTCGGTCTTTTTGCGATCGCCACCTTCGTCGTCGGAATGATCGCCACGCTCGGTAGTTTCGGCCTGGTCCCGTCGCTCATTCAGCGGCGCGTCGAAGTCTCGAGCCGCGAGTTGCAGACCGGCTTCACGATACAGCTACTCCTGGCCGGCTTGGGCGTGGTGCTTTTGTGGTTCGGCGCACCGTGGCTGGCAAGCTGGTTCCCCAAGGCCGGTCCGGCGGTCGTGTGGTTGATCCGGGCTCTGGCCCTCGATCTGGTTCTTTCCCTGTGGCGCTCCATGAGCGCGCTGCAGCTCGAGCGCCGGATGGACTTCCGCCCGCTGGCCTGGATCGAGACGGCCGAGGCTCTAGCCTACCTGGGAGCCTCCGTGGGGCTTGCCCTCGCGGGCTTTGGATCCTGGAGCCTGGTATGGGCCGTCGTCGCCCGAGGAGTCATCGGAGCGACGCTGGTTTACTTCGTGGCACCGTGGCCCGTCAGGCTACGACTGGATGGGGCTATCGCGAAGGAACTCCTGCGCTACGGGCTGCCCTTCCAGTTCCAGGCTCTGGTCAACCAGGCGAGCAGCTGGGTCAGCCTGACCTTCGTTGCCGTCGTGATTGGCCCGCAGGCCGTCGGGTATCTGGGCTGGGCGTCCTCCAACGGCCGAAAACCCCACCTGATCGTCGACAATGCGATGCGTGTTGCCTTTCCTCACTTCTCACGGATCCAGGATGACCGCGTCGCGGTCGAATCCGCTGTATCGCAGTACCTGAGCTTCCTGCTCCTGCCCGCCGCTTACTGGTTCGTACTGCTCTTGGTAGCCGGCCCGGCCCTCGTAGCCTGGGTCTACACGACCCGATGGCTGCCGGCCGTCCCGGCCCTGATACTTTTCGCCGCTTCGCTCGGCATCGATACCTTGACGTGGGTCCTCTCCATCGCACTCAACAGCACCGGCCGGGTCAATCCGGCGACGGCGATCACGGGCGTCCGCACGCTACTCTTGATCGGCCTGACGATCTGCTTCGTCCGCTGGTTCGGCTATCTTGGCGTACCTTCGGCCTTGCTGGTCGTACAGGTTTGCGTCCTTCCCTTGCTGGGCAAGGCCTTCGGCTGGGCTGCGCTCGGGCGCTGCTTGGCCGCAGTGGCATGGTTGGTCGTGCCGACGACCGCCGCCGCGCTCCTTGGGGCCGCTGCAGTGCATCTCGGCCACGGGCTCGGGGTTGCTGTCCAAGCGCTTCTCTCTTCCTCGGTTGTCACCCTGGCGTACGCGGGGATCGCGCTTGCGTCAGCCCCGCGGCCGATCCGAGTACAGCTCCTTCGGCAACTGCGGCGCTTGCGGGATCCCCGCTCAACCAAGGCATCCGCACAACCAAACATCGAACGCGAAGCCAGCCCCGAGCAAACCACGAGACCGTTTTCTCCTTCCGCGGTGGCATTTCGTGGGAAGACTAGCCCTTAAGGCTCTGCTGGGTGCCGGCGAAGTTGACCAGCAAATGACACAGGGCGTCGTCGATAGCTGGCACGCCGGGATCCCGCGATGCGCGGAGCCCCCTCGCACGGTGGGGCGACCGCCCCTAGACTCGTTCCGAGCGATCCAGCGAGGGGCGATGCCCGGCGCTCTCAAGAGGCCGGACCACCAGTGACGCTGCCACGCTTGCTCTGGATACCTCACACCCCTTGGGCACATTGCCAGGCTCAGCGGCCTGCCTTCCTGATCGATCGTTTGTCGCGAAACTTCGAGATCCATGTCGTGACCTGGCCAGCGCGCCCCCTCCGGTCCAACAGCTGGCGGTACCACCTCGATCATGCGAACTTCTGGCGGGCCCTGACCACAGCTTCCGAAACACCCGGCAACCCATACATCCATCAGGTCGCGCTCCCGCCGCCTATCTTGCAGAAGCTGTGGCCCGGCTATCCTCCCGACTGGATGCTGGCCTACGCGCAATCACGGTTTCAGCCCGCCATCAAAGAGATCGCTGCGCGCTTCCGGTTCCAGGCGGGTGTCGTCGCCTCCTCTCACCACTTCACCGGTTACCCCCCGCACCTCCCCGGTATACCGTTGATCTTCGACTACCTTGATGCATCGCCAGCGCGCATCGAACGCACGTACGTCAACCGTTCTCACCGGATAGTCGCCGTTTCCAACCACCTGTCCGATCAGGTGCGCGAACGCTACGGGCGGCCGAGCGTCGTCATCCCCAACGGTCTGGACCTCACCCGCATCCAGTCCGGTGATGCTGGACGCGCCCGTCAGCGCTGGGGCCTGGAGGAAAGGCGCATTGTGAGCTTGATCGGGTTGACCTGCAGCCCCCGCCTCTACTTCCTTGATGCCCTGGCCCTGCTTTGCTCGGAGTTTCCCGACTTGATCTTCGTCGCGGCAGGCCATGGCCGTCTCGAGACGGCGCTCCGTGCACGCTGTGCTCGCCTCGGCATTCCCGCGGTCTTCACCGGATGGCTCTCCCCGCAAGACGCTGCCGACCTTTTCCAGGCCTCCAGTGTGGGGCTGTATCCGGGTGACGACACGCCGTACTTCGACGGCGCCTTCCCCCTCAAGGTCCTGGAATACACGGGTGCCGGGGTGCCGGTTGTCGCAAACCAGGTCGCCGAACTCGAGCGCGTAGCCTTTCCCAATGTCATGTTGCGCCCCGCCAGGGCAAATTCCTTCGCTGGTGGCATCCGAGAAGCCCTCCTCCATCCACCGACAGCCTTTCCCGATCTGACCTCCTACGACTGGGATCGCATCGGCGCAGCCTTCGGACATCAGGTAGAAGCCTTGATGGCGGAGGCCACATGAAGACCCTCGCCATTTCTCCCCGAGCCGCAGCGGGAGGAGCCGAGACGCTCCTCCTTCAGACGGTCAAGGGTCTCGCTCGCCCGTTCGATCCTTGGCACGTCGTTTTTTTCGAGGCAGGCCCGGTCGAAGCTGAACTACGGGGCTGTGCCGGTGTGACGACGGAGGTCCTCGACGCCGGACGTCTGCGTGACATCGGCCGGTTCCTGCGGACCGTCCGTCAGCTCCGCCACCGACTGCTCGCCGGAGGGTTCAAACGCGCCGTGGCGTGGATGCCCAAGGCCCATCTCTATCTCGCTCCCGCCGCGTGGGGGATCGACATCGACGTGCGGTGGTGGCAGCACGGCATCCCGCGTCCACCGAGCTGGATCGATCGCCTTGCGACCTGGCTTCCGGCCTCGGCGATCCTCTGCCCATCCCGGGTCGCTGCCGAGGCCCAGGAGCGGCTGGGCGGGGCGCCCGTGCGCGTCGTGCCCCCTGGCCTGTCCGGGCCACACGCCGACAGCGAGGCAGCGCGGAAACTGCGTCGGGAGCTGCTATCGGACGGCCAGGTCCTGGCTCTGACCGTCAGTCGGATCCAACCGTCCAAGGGCCTGCACGTTCTCGTCGAGTGCGCCCAGCTCCTGGCATCGCAGTTGCCCGGCCTGGTCTGGGCCATTGCAGGGGGTGCACGACCGGAGGACGAAAGTTACCACCGAAGCCTGGTTTCGGCGGTCCTCGCCCCAGGAAGCCCGCGGGTGATCTGGCTGGGAGAGCGCCAGGATGTTCCCGAGCTCCTGTCTGCGGCCGATTTGCTGGTCCACCCATCCCTTGGCGAATCCTTCGGCCTGGCGGTGCTCGAGGCGATGGCTGCGGGACTGGCTGTCGTTTCAACCGACTGCGGCGGAACTCGGGATCTGGTCATCGACGGAGTGACTGGCCGGCTGGTGCCTGTGAACGACGCACCGGGCCTCGCCAAGGCCATTGCCGAGGTCGTAGCCGATCCCAATCTGCGCCACCGGATGGGCCAGGCGGGCCGAACGCTCCAGCAACAACGATTTGGCCCAGAGGCCTTTCTGAACGCGGCAGTTCGCGCGCTCATGGACGACCCGACGAGCGTCCAGACGAGGGACCCATGAGGCGCTTGCAAGTCGCTATCGCCAGCCACACCTTCGCTTTCACCGGCGGTATGCCCGGTTGCAACGCGGACCTGGTCCAGGCCCTCGCCGAGGTGGCGGACGTCCACGTGATAGGCGTGGACGTGGCCCCAGAGGTCGCTGCCGTGGCCCGGCGCACGGTCCTGCTTTCCGTTCCCGGAACCCCCAACCTTGTGAAGGGTCTTTCCTTCCAGGCCCAGGCCTCGCGATTCCTTGCGGGGTTCGAGGGGCTGGCGATCGGCACCGGAGCCACCCTCTGGACCAGTGATCTTAATGTCGTGCACATGTGCCACCGCGCCTGGCAAGAACTTGCGCACTTCAGCAGCCTCTATTCCCGGGTCTACACACGCACCAACGCCCATCTGGAGAAACACGCGATCCAGGCCGCCCGCCGCGTGGTTGCCGTGTCCCACCAGGTCAAACGGGACCTCGTCCACTGGCACGGCATCGAGCCAGAGCGCATCCATGTCGTGCTTAATGGCGTCGATACGAATCGATTCCATCCTCGCCGAGACGGCGAAATCCCGGTCCTGGTCGCAGAATCTGGCCGCCTCGCCATCCTCTTCGTCGGAGATCTGGGCACCCCTCGAAAAGGCCTCGACACCGTCTTCGAGGCCATGCGTTTGGCGCCGGATCTAGACATCGAGCTCTGGGTGGCGGGGACTGGGCGCCGCAATCCCTACCCCGCCCTCGCGCGGAAGCTCGGTCTTGAGGACCGAGTCCGGTTCCTGGGCTATCGACCCGATGTCGAAGCCTTGTTTCGCGCTGCGGACGCCTTCGTGCTGCCGAGTCGCTACGATCCTTTCGGAATGGTAGGACTCGAAGCCATGGCCTCGGGACTGCCCGTGGTGGTATCGAGCAGGATGGGGGTCTCGGAGCTCATTACGGACGGGCTCGATGGTTACGTGGTCGAGGATCCCCACGACCCTTGGGCGCTGGTGTCACACTGGCGCCGGTGGTTGCTGGATCCCGCCGTGCGACGGCGGGTCGGGCGAGCCGCGCGGCAGAAGGCCCTGAGCCATACCACCGCCGTGCCGGCCAAGGCCTACCGGCGCATCGTCATGGAGCTTGCACCTTGATCTCGGACGGACCGCCAGCTCGGGACCCGGGCGCACCCGGCCAAAACAACCCCGGCGGCAAGACGGCCAGCCGCCGGGTGGCCCTGGCGGCCAAACTGGCGGCAATACTCCTGGCTGCCGACGGCATCAGTTTCCTCGTCCATGAAGGCAAGGCCGGAGCGCTTGCAGCTCTTGGACTTCTCGCCGGAAGCCTGGGAATCATGGCCATGTTGTCGTGGAGCCTTCCACGCCTGCTGCTGGCGCTCGTCGTATTCGTGTCCTGCTTCGAAGGTCCCCTCAAGAACCTCGCCCCCACCCCCAGCACCAAGGACGTCGTCTACTTGGGGCGCGACGTCCTCCTGTACGGGGGCCTCTACCTGGCTTTCCGCCGCGGCGAGTTGCAACGGATTTGGCCCCGCTCGATCCCCATGCGCAGTCTGATCGTCGCGTTCCTGGCTCTGGTCGCAGCTCAGCTGTTCAATCCGAGGGGATTCGGCCCGGTTATCAGCCTCCTGGCTTCCAGAACGTACTGGGAAATGATCCCGCTGTTCTTCCTCGGATACGCCCTGATGACCGACCTGGAGCGGTGGCCCCCCCTGGTGCGCGTGGCGCTCCTCTGCGGGGTGGCAAACGGGATCGCTGCAGTCGTAGAGTACCAAAAGGGCCCGGAATGGCTCGCCGGGCTGGGTGCTGGCTACGCATCCATGGTAACCGGCAACGCCGCTCGCGTCTTTATCGATGCATCCGGGATCGCTCGCCTGCGGCCGCCGGCCCTCGGTCCCGACATGGGATTCGCCGCGAGCATGGCTTTCTTCCTCTGGCCCGTGTTGCTAGGCACCTGGTTCCATCCTCGACTAAGAGCGTCCTGGCCCGTGCCGCTAGGCGTGCTCACGTTCCTCGCATTGGTTTTCGGGACTCTCGTTTCCCAGTCTCGGAGCGACATTCTCTTGAGCCCCGTCATGATCGGGGCATACCTGCTCCTCGCTTCACGGGGAAAGGTCGCCCGGATCGCCCTGACCGCCATCGTGATCGCGATCGTGGCCACCGTCGGGATTCACCTGGCATCCGGAGACTTCTCCGGGGTGTTCGCGCGATACCGTTCGGTCGGTACCTTGAACCGCACCATCAACACCTTCGTCACGCGTGAGAATCGCTTCAACACAGCATTCAAGACCCCGTTCGTCTACTTTACCCGCTACTTCTGGGGCAACGGAATGGGCAAGGTCGGGCCAGGAGGCGGTGTCTTCGTCCCTCGGAAGGCCTACCATCTCACCAACGGCGAAAACGAGGCGCTGCTCATGATCACCGAGACCGGAAGCCTGGCCACCCTCGTCCTCTTGTCGATCCATCTGGGATTCATCCGTCTGGGCTTCAGAGCCTGGGCGCGTGCCCCGGACGGCCCCTGGAAAGCCCTCGTGGCGATCCCGCTAGCCACCCTTCTGGCCATGCTGCTCCTCTGGCCCCTGGGTAACTTCACCACCTTCCCGGGCAACGCGGCCTTCTGGTTCTATGGTGGCAGCCTCGCCGCTCTGGCGGCAAAGTTCCGGGGCCCCCTGGACCCAGGCGGTCTAGCCAGGAAGGGGCAGGCGTGCGCGTACTGATGCTCGGCTTGGGCCACCAGCGAGACGTCCCCGGAGGAGCCAACCGGTACATGACCCAGCTCGCGGACGAACTGGCGCAGCGAGGCCACGAGATTCACTGCCTGGTAGGCGATTGCACCGACCGGCTGCCCGCCCGAGAGCAAATCGGCCGCGTCACGGTCCATCGCTTTGTCGCTTCGGGAGGATTTTTCGGAGTGTTATGGAACGGGTGGAAGGCGGCCTGGCAGCTGGCTCGAACGGAATCCTTCGACCTGGTCAACTCCCACTTCGCCTTTTACGCCGCCGGGGCGCGCCTGGTGCCCGCACTGGCCAGGCTGCCTTGGGAGACGACCTTCCACGGACCCTGGGCGGACGAGAGCGCAGTGGAGGATCCGCGCGCATCCTGCATCGGGATCTGGGTCAAGGGGAGGATCGAGGCCTGGATCTACCGCCGGTCTCACCGCTGTGACACCAAGAGCCGGGCCTTCGCCGAGATCCTGATCGGCAGGTATGCCATCGATCGCTCCTGCGTCGAGGTGATCCCGGCATTTCTCGACACCCGGGAGTCCGTTCCCGCGGTCGACCCTGCGGTATGCCGCAGCCGCCTGGGGCTCTCCGGAGCCGTCCCGCTGTGGATCTCGGTGCGCCGGCTGACCCGGAGGATGGGCTTGGATAGACTGATCCGAGTCTTCGGCGAGCTGATCCGGCAAGGCTTTGCCGGCCACCTCGTCATCGTCGGAGCGGGGGACCAGCGACCAGACCTCGAGACCCTGATCCAGGCGCTGGGCGCAACGGACCGCATTCGCCTCGCCGGCTTGGTCAGCGAAGAGACGCTCGCGGACTATTACGGGGCTGCCGATCTTCATATCGTGCCAACGATCGCCCTGGAGGGATTCGGCCTGATCGCCATCGAGAGTCTGGCCCGGGGCCTCCCCGTCCTCGCGACCCCCGTCGGGGGCCTGGTCGAGGTCCTGGCGCCACTGGATCCAGCCTGCCTGACAGCCGACGCCTCGGACGCTGCCCTGCTGGCCGCCTTGCAGGAAGCCATCGACGGCCGGCGCCGCCTACCAGCCGCCACTCGCTGTCGAGACCACGCGGTCGAACGCTACGACGCGGAGGTGGTGGTACCGCGGGTTGAAGCCCTGTTCAGGCAGGTGATCGAAGCCCGCTCGAGCGCAGGGCGGTCCAGCCTGGCGACTCGCCAGGGAGGTGGTGGCCGTGTGCGGGATTAGCGGAGCCCTGGGGCCAGGCGTGGACCCCGCGATCGTCGCACGGATGAGCGCGGCCCTGTCCCACCGAGGCCCCGACGATTCGGGCCTCGAGGGTGGTCCGACCTGGGGCCTCGGGCATCGGCGCCTGGCCATCCTGGACCTATCCGACACCGGGCACCAGCCCATGGCTTCGCCCGACGGGCGCTTTCGCATTGTTTACAACGGCCAGATGTTCAACTACGTCACCCAACGAGGCGTGCTCGAGAGGGACCACGGCTGGGTCTTCCACGGGCGGTCGGATACCGAGGTCATCTTGGCGCTGTGTGCGATCTTCGGAACGGCGGCCGTCGATCGGATCGAGGGGATGTACGCCTTCGTGATATATGACCTTAAGACGAACACAGCATGGGGCGCACGCGATCCATATGGAATCAAACCGCTATACCATTGCATGCAGGGAAGTACCCTGCTTTTTGCATCGGAGATATCGGCCATCAAGGCAGGCCTTGGCCGCATGCCACTCTCCGACGAGGCACGTCTGGCCTTCGTGGTCACGGGCTACGTGCCAGCCCCTGCCACCGCACTGTCTGGCATCGAGAGCCTGATGCCTGGGCACCTCCTGGTCTGGAACGGGCACTCGGCCTCGGTTCGCCCCTCCTCTGGTCTGCATCCGGCCCACCGCCCACGCGCCCTCGTCCCGGCAGGAGCGCGCCCCAAGGATGCCCCTGCCAGCACCATCCGGGCGCTCGTCACCGAGGCCGTGACCTCCCACCTCGTGGCCGACGTGCCTGTCGGGGCCTTCCTGAGCGGGGGGATCGACTCCGCCATCGTGGTCGGCGTGATGGCGCAGCACGCGGCCCGGCCAGTACCGACCTTCACCCTGAGATTCGACCTGGGTGGCCCGCACCTCGACGAGGGCGAGGCTGCTAGACGCTGGGCCCACCACTGGCACACGGATCATCACGAATCGATCATCACCGGCAACGACGTGGTCCTCGCCTTGCCCGATTTCTTCCGCAGGCAGGATCAGCCCAGCACGGATGGCCTCAACACTTTCTTGGTTTGCCGCGAAGCCAGCGCTTCGGTCAAGGTGGCACTCTCGGGCCTGGGCGGAGACGAGCTCTTCGGGGGCTACCACACGCACCGGTTCGCGATCACGGCCAAGAGGCTCACCCCGCTTGGCCTGGCCCTGGCTCGAATGACCCGGAGCTTGCCCGAGCGCCTGCCGGCTTCCCTGCAGCGGCACGCCCTGGCCAGGGCGTGGATGGCGGCCGGGGAGGCCACGTGGACCGAACGGTATCTGCGCCTGCGTCGGCTCGCCCCGGATGACATCACCAGGAGCCTGCTGGCAAGTCCACTCGACGGCCTGGCGGCGGGCGATCTCCTGGCCAGTAGCTTGGTCCAGGTTCTGGACTCCGCCCCACTCGATCCCGAGCAGCTGGTGTATCGGCTGGAAACCTCGCTGTACATGGCCAACCAGCTCCTGCGGGACAGCGACGCTTTGAGCATGGCCCATGGCCTCGAACTGCGGGTACCGTTCCTCGCCGAGGGCTTGCGGCAATTCATCGGCTCTGACGCAGTCCCGTCCGCCAGGGGGGGAGGGAAACGCCTGCTGCGCGAGGCCTTTGCCGACTGGCCCTGGCCCGCTTCGCACAGGAAGCGCGGCTTCACCCTACCACTGGCTCTCTGGGCCAGACACAACGCCTCGTTCAAGGCATGGCTGACCGACGTGCTTTCCCCCGACCGGTTGAGGCGCAGGGATCGTTGGGATTCCAGCGCCGTGAACAACCTGCTTCGCGCCTTCTTTGAATGCCCGCCCGCGGAGGCCGGTGCAAGGTTCGCTCCCCTCTGGGCGATTGCGAGTTACGAGGCGTGGGGCCTGGAGCACGGCGATTGAAGCAGCCGTCTTGGACATCCGCCGAGGCCGGGTTCCGACCGTGAGGACCGCGGTCGTTTTCGTCAGCCACACTGGCATCGTCGGAGGGGCCGAGCGCAGCCTGCTCGGCATTCTCGAGGGCCTCGACCGCGACCGCTTCGATGCCACCTTGTGCGCTCCGTCCGAGGGAGCCCTGCTCGAGCGCGCCCGAGGCTTGGGCATCGCGATCGCCGAGATCGATGCGGTCTCTGCCGCCTATGCAGGCGGACTGTCCCGGGGATCATGGAACCTTCTCGATGCAGCCCGGCGTGCCCGGAACACGATCCGCCGCTTGCAGCCGGGTCTCGTCCATGCCAATTCTCTTCGTGCTGGCCTCGTCGCCAGCCTGGCCGTGGGTCGAAGCGTTCCGACGATCTGGCACGTGCGGGATCTGCTCCCGCCCCATCCGGCAAATCGCCTGATCGGAACCGTGGGCCGGCTGTGCGGAGTCCGCTGGGTCGCCAACTCTTTGGCCGTGGCTACTTCGCTCCGGACCGTGACGTCGAGCCCCGTCCGGGTGGTCTACAATGGCATCCAGGTCGAACGCTTCATCGGCGATGCCGTACCCTGGCCTCGGATTCCCCCCGATGTTTTTCCTATCGTGGGGATCATCGGCCAGATCATTCCCTGGAAGGGGCAACTCGAGCTGATCGATGCGTTCGCCAGGCTCATAACCGAGCATCCCGGAGCGCAGCTCTGGATCATCGGTTCGCCCCTGTTTCGCGAGGAAAGCCTGCAGTACGAGGCGGCGATAAAGAGCCGAATGACACGGCCTGATGTTCAAGGGAAGATTTTCTTATTCGGTGCTCGCGAGGACATCCCCGAGGCGCTGGCGGCACTCGATATCCTGGTGATCAATAGCACGGCCGAACCCTTCGGGCGCGTGATCCTCGAGGCCCAGGCCGCCGGTGTGCCCGTTGTCGCTACCCGGGCCGGCGGTGCGGTCGAGGTCGTGACTCACCAGACCACGGGCTGGCTGGTTCGCCCCGGAGATACTGCAGATATGGCTCAGGCACTGATCACCCTGGCAGGCGACGAGGCGTTACGACAGAGGCTCGCTCAAGAGGGTCGAGCGCAGGTGCGGACCAGGTTCACGAACGCGTCTATGGTCGACCGCATGGCGGCAATCTTCGAGGAAACGGGCTTGATTACCGGGGCTTCCCAGGAACTGACCGGATGTTGAACGAACTGAGTTTCGGATTGCGGCTGATCCGGCGCCACGGCCTGGTAATCCTCGGCGTGGTCGTCGCGACCACGGGCTTCACGGCCCTGAGGGATCAGATGACGCCGCGTACCTACGAGGCCGTGAGTCGCATCTTGATCCTCCAGACGGTGCGAGGCAGCCAGGCCCTCAATGGCCTCATCGCAAACTTCATCGCACCTAGCTCGGATCCAGACAACGAACAGACCGATGCCCTCATGATCCTCAGGTCAGAGGCGATCTCCCGACATGCGGTCGACCTGCTGAAGGCACGCTATCCGCAACTGACGGTGCCAGACAACCTCCTGCGGATCATGTATGGGTGTCGGGCCGTAGACGCTTCGGACGTCATCGAAGTCTTTGCCCGATCGAGCGATCCCGTCCAGGCCGCAGCGATAGCCAACTCGGTGACCGAAGCCTTTCTCGACGACGACGTCCGCCAGCGCCAGAGCCTGATCGACGCCAACATCTCCTTCCTCGATGGCCAGCTCCAGGACGTCCACGCCCGGATCAAGGTAGCCCTTGGCCAGCTCGATTCCTACGAGCAGCGCTCGGGGCTCGTGATGGCCTCATCGATGGAGACCGAGCTCGAGACCACGGCCAACAGCTTGCAGGATCAGGCCCGCGATACCGAGCTCCAGGCGCAGAATCTGGAGTTCATGGCCGGCCAACTGGCTGCACGGCTCGGAATTCCTGCAGCCCTGGCCGGGCGAGCCCTGAGGCTCCAAAACGATCCGGTTCTCGTCGGGTTGCACGGGGATCTCGTGAATACAGAGAGCCAGATCGCCCAGGACTCCTTCACGCGACAAGCCCCGCAGCGCGTCGAGCTGGAGGCGATCATCCGGCGACTGCGCTGGCAGATCCAGCGCAGGGTGGACTCGGTGCTGGGGAGGCGATTGCCCGGGGTCGACTATACGACCTTGCAGTCACCGATGCTGGCCACCGAGGTCCAGGATACCCTTGATGCGCATGCGGCGGGACTCAAGGCGAGCGACCTTTTGGGCCAGGTCAACAGCATCCGCGGGACGGAGAATCGTCTCCCCCAGCAGGAGCAGGCCGCCGAGTCCCTTCAGCACCGCCTCGATGTCCTGCAGAAGACCTATCAGATGCTGCTCGGGAAGCGGGTCGACGCCGGCATAGCTCAGAGTTTGACGGGAAGCGCCTATCGCGTGCTGAAGTTTGCCTTGCCGCCCAGTGTGCCCCAAGCTCCCCAGAAGAAGAGGGATCTGGAGATGGCGGGGTTCGCGGGTCTGCTCGGCGGAATCCTGGTCGCCTGGCTGTTCGAGGCGATCGGAATGGGCTCGGTGTCGACGGAAGGCATCGCCCCCGCGCTTGAGCGATTCGGGCATGTGCTTCCCATCCATCTGCAAAGCGGCAAGGCGCCCAAGCGCATTCTCGCCGAAGGGGCCTCGTCCGAGATGGCCGAGCAATTCAGGTTTTTGCGTAGCGGCCTGCTGGCCATTGCCTCCCACCGCGGCGAGCAGCAGGTCACTGTGCTGTCTCCCCGGCGCATCCCGGAGCAGGGTCTCATCATGCTGAACGTCGCGGAGAGCCTGGCCAACGCCCGGCACAAGGTCCTGCTCGTGGACGCCGACCTTCACTCCCAGAGTCTCTCCGTCGAACTCGGCCACCAGCAGGATCCCGGCCTGGCCTCGCTCCTGATCGAGGGCGGTGACTGGCACCCGTTCATCAAGACCACGGACAATCCCAACTTGCACTTCTTGCCACACGGCCGACTGACGCAGTGGGAATTCGACGCGATCGACCCGGCGGAAATCTCGGCCTTGCTAGCGACCTGGAGCGCCGAGTACTCCTGGGTCCTGGTCAACGTCCCGCCCGTCCTTTCCAGCTCCGTAGGCCTGGTCGTCGGCGCGCTGGTCCCCTTGCGGTTTGTCCTGGCCGATCGCGACCTCACGACGGTTCGTGATCTGACCATGCTCGAGCGCCTGCTCGAGCTCGTGGATGCCCCACTGGCAGGAACCATCGGGTTACGGGTGATCGGCCGGCTCGATCTCGAAGCCATGCTCAAGCGGTTTCTTCAGCGCTATCTCGAAACCCGAAGCCGTCGCTGGTCGCCGAACGTGGAGAATTGACCTTGTTCAGAACGGCGTTCAAGACCATCACCGTCGCCCTCTGCCTCACGCTGGGTGCTCCGCCCGCTTTCGCCGCTAGCCCCCGATCCCGACCGCCAGGAGGCATCAGGAGCCAGGTGGTTGCGACCCGCCCTGCAACGGCGCGTCGTACCGGGCCCTTGCCAGGGCTGTCGGCCCGGCCCGCGACCTCCTCTGATGCGCCCGCCGACTACGTCCTGGGCCCAGAAGACGTCATTAGCGTCGCGGTGCTTCACCAGCCGGACTTCGGGAGCAATGACCAGGAGATCGACCCCAAGGGACGGATCAGTCTCCCCCTCCTGGGCAGCGTCAGGGCAGCCGGGAGCAGCACCGACCAGCTGGCCGCCTACATCCGATCGCGTCTGGCACGCTATCTGGAGCTACCCACGGTCCTTGTCACGCTGGATCAACCACGCCCGCTCTATGTCAACGTGATCGGCGCGGTCGGAAGTCCAGGCCTGATCAAGGTCCCGCGTGATTTGCCCTCTTTCATGGAAGCCCTCGCGCTGGCAGGCGGTGTCTCCCTCAAGGGGGATTCCCGGCACATTCATCTCCTCGATCGCTTCGGAACCAGGCTCGGGGATGTCGACCTCGCGGACTACCTCTCGGGCCATTCTCCCGCGCCGCTCCCCCGCCTGCACAATGGCGACACGATCGTGGTGGACACGATTCGCGGCATCGATTGGCTCGCGGTCTTCCAGACGGGCATCAGCCTGGCGACGCTCGGAGTGGCCCTCTATGTTGCAGCGCGCTGAAGATCGAGGGGCAAGGGATGTCTACCGAAGCTTCGGGTTCATCTATCGGAGAACGCGAGAGGCGGTACTGGGACACGCAGAGTTCCCGGTACTCCGACGACGCGCTGTTGAGCGGGTCTCCGCAGCTGGCCTCCGGATCCGAACGCCTTCACCTCCACTGGCTGGGCGAGCTCCAGGGCAGGCGCCTGCTCGACGTCGGGTGCGGGGTGGGGCATTGGTCGGTCTTTCTTGCCCAGCTCGGGGCCGAGGTCTGGGCGATCGACATCTCGGGCGCCAGTGTGGAGGTCGCCCGGCGAAACGCGACTCTTCGCGGGCTCGCAGGTCGGATCCACTTCGAGACGATGAACGCCCTCGAGACGAGCTTCCCGGACCGGTTCTTCGATCGCGTGCACGGCCGGGACATCATCCACCACCTCGACCCCGAGCTCCTCGGCAAGGAGGTGGGCCGACTCCTGCGGCCAGGTGGCTGCGCCGTCTTCACGGAGAACTGCGCCAACAATCCCCTGCTCATGCTCGCCCGAAACCACCTGTGCGGGCGATTTGGCATCCCCAAGTGGAGTTCCGCAGACGAGTACCCGCTTACCAGGCAGGGCATTCATGCCTTCGGATCATCCTTCCTGACCGCAGAGGTGGCGTTTCCTGACTTTTGTTTCCTCCGCCTGCTCAACGCCAAGCTCTTCGGTTCTCGTAGCCGGTTCGCCAACCACGCCTTCGACGCCCTTGACGGGGCGATCTATCGGTTCCTGCCCATCGTGCGCCCCTGGTCATACCGCCAGGTCATCAGGTTCTCGTTCCCGAGAGCGGCCTTTACGCCAGGTCGGGAAGAGCCATGATCGCCTCCGCGTCACCGAAGTGCTTCTCCATAGCCCCACGTTTCCATGAAGCCGCGCCAGCGCCTCGCCAGTGCTGCATAGTCGAACCGGGAAGCCGAAGCTCGTGGCTCGTTCTCATCCGCCTTTTCCGCCAGGAATCGCCCTCGCAGCTCGCCGGCGACCTCCGCGCCAATCGCAGCGGGATCCAGGGCCCTCGTCTTCAGGATCAAGTCCCTGCCGCGGGCGAAGGTGCTCAACGACGCGCCGGTTCTGGACCCTAGGATCCTCCGGGCGCCAGCAAGGTAGAGGGGCAGCTTGCCGCTGGTGCGCACCCTTCCCACGGCGTCATGAGACTGAACCCACAACCATCCCTGCGCGCACGAGAGGAGCAGCGGGATGTTTTTCCCCTTCACGAACGGTACAAACGCAATTCGGTCGGCAACTCGCAATCGTGTCGCCTCACGTCGAAGCACGGCCAGCCCGGAACCACTCCCGACGATCAGCCCATAGGTCGTCAGGTCGCGAAGGCAGGCGAGGGCGTGCACGATTTCCAGTCCATACACGTACCGGCTGCGGGCCCCATAATTCAAGCTCCCCACCACGCCCAGGATCCATCCCTCCTCGGGAAACCCCAGCCTTGCCCTGGCGCGCTTCGTTGCGCGCCCCCGATAGGGAAACCTCGCAAGATCGACCCCATCCTCGATAACGACCACGTTCGAAGCGCCCCGGCGCCGGAGCAGCCAGGCATGCATGCGCGAACGCACCACCACATGGTCCGCGGACCTGACAGCGATCCTCTGAAGGAAGCCTTGCATGACGCAAACCAACCACCAGCGCCCCATGTTCCAGGAAACAGCCCCGACCTCATCGCCAAAGTCTAGGACCAAGGGAGTTCGGCTGAGCCTCGTATACAACAGCGCAGGCAGTCCCGTGGTGACGTTGAGATCGAGGAGGTATACGGTCCCCGGATGGGCTCGGACAAGTCTGACCAGCGCCTGAGCGAGCCCTGTCCCCCCGCGGGAAATCACCAGGTGAACCGGGGCCGAGCACTCGGCGGCAAAGCGCAGCGAACGTTCAGAGGGCCTGGCATCTCGCCCTTGTTCCAGGAAAACGGTATCAGCCACAACAAATACCTTGCCCCATCCTTTGAAGACCGGGTCGGACGGCCGTCAGGGTTCACGTCCCTGGATCGTGCCCTCGGCGGCTACGACCACCGGATCGCCGCCGAGGGCAGTTATCCGCCGGCTAACGCTCTTGATCGCCGCGAGCGCCACGCGACGCCCGCGGGCGGCCACGCGATCGGGGAGAAAAAGAGTAGGCCAGCGTAGCAAGCGCCAGGGCTTCGACGCAAAATCCGGTCGATCAGCAAGCGCGGCGAGCGGAAGGCGCTCGCGCCAAAGGCGCATCGACCTGGCACCGGGGGCAAGGGCCGTGCTGGCAAGATCCGGAACAGGCGCCTCGAAGGCTCGCCAGGCGGCATCGAGGGCAAGCCAGAGGGCCGTCCGCAGGCCGGCGTCGCGAGCCCGAGACACCAGCGCGGACCAGTTGAGGGTGGGATCGCCGGCGAGGGTTGCGATCTCGAAAAGAGATCGCAGACTGGAGGCGCGATCGTCCATGGCCCAGTGGGTACCGAGGGTCAGCAGGCGATCCTCGGGCGACAAGACGGGGCCGAGATCCGGCGCGGCCGGCAAGACCACGCTGCGGCGGAGCAGGGCCGCGAGATCGAGCCGGTGCGTGCCGGGCTGGGTGAAATCCCAGTGGAGTTCCACTTGCTCGCCCGCCAACTCCGGCTGCTCGGTATCCAGGAGGCGGCTCCACCGCTGGTCGTAGTGCCAGTGGCGATACCAGGAGGCCAGGCCGCGGTTCTCGGCCGGGCGAAAGCCGAGCTCGGCCAGAAGGCGCTGGCCATCTGCCAGGCGAAGCGGATCCACCAGGAGGTCGATATCCCACTGCGAGCGCGCCGCCAGATCGCCGTACACCAGCAGCCCCAGGGCCAGGCCCTTGAGCGAGATCAGCGGCACCCCCGCACGTTCGGCTGCGCTCATGATCTCAGCCTGCGTCTGGCGGCGCCGTCGCGCTACCATGGTGTTGACGCGATAGGCGAGGAGCGCCGCCTGGGCCCGCGGTACGAGATCTGCCGGAACGGCCCCGCGCTCCAGCAGCGCACCGACCCATGGCCGCAGACCCTGACGATCGCACAGGGCCACGAAGGAGGCTCGCTCGGCCGCCGTGGCCTCGATGAGGCGCAGGGGCTCCCGGAAGAATCGCAGGCCCCACGCCGGGGCCTGCCCCCCGATTCCCGGATCCGTACCGACCATTCCTCGCTCGAAAAGAGTGCCCAAAGGCGCAGTTCGGGGCGCGGAGCCATCCATCTCCTCCGAGGGCGACACCCGCGCCAACAGAGACTCGGCTCCCTGCCAGCCGTCCGGCTCACAGAGGTTGTCGCCCTGTGTGAGGAAAAGATCGCCATCCCAGGCCACCAGGCGATGGATGCGAAGGCCCTCGGGCGACCGAACTGCCACGATCTCCCCCGGCTCCGGCCGCCCGGCCAAGGGATGCAAGGCCAGGGCCTGGCCCGCGGAAAGGATGGGCTCCATGCTCGCTCCCCAGGCCCGCACCCGTACGGCTTGCCCCCGCGCAAGCGCAAGCGCAAGCACCTCGATCGCCTGGGCTTGGCGGCCGGACACCTCGGATGCGACGCCTCGAGGCCCCCTGGTTCAGGAAAAGTTGTTCTTGGAGCCGTGCTTCTTGATGCAGGTCAACGCCAGGGTCTCGAATATTCCATCGACCTCGAAGGCAGGTGGCTCGTATGGCTCCCGCCCGACGGGCGGCGGTGGGTCCGCCTGGAGAGGAACGCGAGGAAAGCTCGGGTCGGGGCCGTTGGAATCAGGCATGAGCTTGACATCTCCTTTGGTTGCTTGCGCGCAAGAGCATGGTAGCTCGCCTTCGGCGATCGCATCGCTGGCACGACGTCAGGGTGCGCGCAAGGACGTCGGATCCTCGCGATACACCTGGGCAGGGCAGCGGCCAGACATTGCCGCGGGGACGCCTCCCCGGCAAGATCCGAGGTCCCTCCAGGCGATCGCCCGGATTGCCAGAAAAGCCTCAGACTCTCGCCAGATGTCGCTGAAGCGCTGGCGGCGGACGTTGCCACCGGATAAAGGCAGGGCCACGCACGGCGTCACCTCACCGTACGGCGAGATCGAGCATGACGCGCGGCCCGCGCCGCAAAGCGCTTCGTCATACTCGCGAGAGCTTGCGTCCACCTTCCCGTAGCCGCCATTTCCGGAATTTCCAGGTGCGATCCTTGCGCCTGTCCACTCTCGCTCCTCGCCGCAGCAACCCTCGCGTTCTGCCCGCTGCGCCACGGGATCCAGGTGGTAGCGCTCGAGTTCTTCGGGCGACAGGCTTCGCTCCAGCGGGGCCCGATCCCCGTCCGTGCGAGGAATCAGCTCCGGATCGAACTGATAGCGACAGCCGAGGCCGGCCGCAAGGGAGACGACACCCCGGAACGACGCGAGGTTATCGCGCATGACGCTGCACTTCAGCCGAACCGGGACACTGCGTTCCCGGAGCAAACGGACGCCCGCCACGGATTGCGCATGGGATCCAGATACCCCCGTGATGCCGTCGTGGACAACGGGATCGTCGCTGTAGATCGAGACGTGGACCTCGAGAAAGCCAATCGCCGCCAGGGCATCCGCCAGGGCCGGAGTGAGCGTCGTCGCCGTCGTGTAGAGGAGGACCGCCATGCGCATCTGGCGGGCATATCCGGCGACCTCCAGGAAATCCCGACGCAAGAGGGGCTCTCCACCGCTGAACGTGACCTGGAGCGTGCCCGCCTCGGCGAGCTGCTCGAGGATGTCCTTGATCTCGCAGGTCTCAAGTTCAGGCAAGGGCTCCACGACCCGATAGCAGTGGCCACACCCCAGATGGCAGCGATGGGTGAGGTGGAGCTGGACGAAGATCGGCACCGTGCGAGCGGCCGCCCAGTCGAATATCTGGCGCTCGAGCGTCACGCGACGCGCCCCCTGGCCCCCATGCCCCGAGCGCACGATCGGCCGCCGGGCCGCCAATTCATCTGAGCTCCGCGCGAACGAGCAGGCGAGCGACAAAGTCCCGCAAAAAGGCCTCGACGTCGCGTCGGGCGCGGTCTTCGCCCACCTCGAAGCCAGCGACCAGAGCTGCAACGAGCTCTCCTGGCTCGGCCGGAGCCTTGAGCGCCTCCCAGAGTGCGGTCGCCGTCTGGTTGAGGCGGAAGATCTCGCTGCTGCGTGGCGAGAGGAGAACAGCCTTGCCCTCGAAAACCTGGTAAGCCGTCTCAGGATTCTGCACGTAACGCATCACCCTTGGGCTCCCCCTCGCTCGGTACCAGCGGCACACCGGTTCTTCATACGAATCCCTGGCAGGTCCAGAATCGCTGACCTGGCGGGCACGAAAGGAGATAGGCCGGGACCTCCAGCACCAGCCGGCTGGCCGTCTCGAACACGGCCTTGCTCCCCGATCCACCCGGAGCCGCGAAGTACAGCGCACAGCGAAGGAGCCGCGCCAAGGCATCCCGAGGCTCGAGCCGGATCGCAAAGGCAGCCTCGGCCCTTTCCAGGAAAGCCAGCCTGGCAAGCGGAGCGGCCGAAATGGGCGGCTTTGGCGTCATGGCCCCCCAAAACGGGCCCGAATAGGCCATCCAACCCGCCGCGGAACGGGAAACAGGGAGAATCTCATCCGAGTAGATCTCGACCTCCGCCTGGTGGTGCGTTGCTAGCGTCGTCTTGCCTACCCCGGACACCCCGAGAAACGCGTAGGCGCCACCTTGCCAGCGGAGGCCGGCGCCATGCAGCAGCAAGCCACCACGAACCGGGGCTGTCTGAGCGAGAAGGATGCGTATCGCTGTATCGATGGCCTCCGGACTACTGGCGCGGCGTATCCGCAGGTGTCCCGCAACGGGCTCGACCTCGCATGAGAGGTCCACCCGTTCGAAGAACCAGGTCCCCGAGTCGCACCACCAGCGGACGCCTGGGTTGGGGGGGCTATCGGGCCCAGGAGGCGGCAGCGGTCGGGCAGGAGCCAGCAAATCGCACTCGAAGTGGTTCGTGCTTCTCGTGAAGGACCGCGAACCCCGACCGCCGGCGTCCGCGATGCCCGACGACGGCTCTTCCTCGGGGCAACCAGGGAAATCCGCCCCGAGGAACCAAGCCATCGGAGACCCCGCGACGATCCCTGCAAACCTCGCGGCCGGACGACAGCGCACCGCCCACGGCCCCACGGAAAGCGTGGCAATCTCGTCAGCGTGGGCAACCGCCTGCTCGAAGGTCCCCAGATCCATCGTTGGAAGTCTATGGCCAGGACCCCGGGGCTGTCAAAGACCAGGAGCACCGACGCGGCGGCCCAAAGCGTGTCCTTGGCCCCAGCGCGCCTGGCAGGCATCCCCCGGCCATGGTAATGGTAGTCGGGTGGGTCTCGCCTGGAAGTCAGCCAACATGCATATCGGACACTTTGCGAGCCTGAGCTGGGAGCCAGGGGGAGTCGCAAACTACATCCGCCGGGTCGCCGAGGCTCAGCGCCAACGCGGCCACCACGTCTGGATCCTCGACGACCACCCGCCAGCAGATCCCCGGCTGGCACGTGGTGACGAGTTCTTCGTAACAAACCGCGCGGACCTGGTGTTCCGCGCCGAACAACTGGAACTCGATCTGATTCACGGCCACACCACGCTGGGCGACGAGGCCGACCTGCCGCTGGCGTGGGTCCGAACGATCCATGGACACCAGCCCTATTGCCCGGCGACCACCAAGTTTCTCGAGCGGCGCGGTCGGCCCTGCGAGCGCTCGTTCCACCTGGCAAGTTGCACCTGGGGACACCTGGTCGACCACTGTGGCAGTGCGCGTCCGACCAGGATATCTTCCGATTTTCGGGCCCTGGAGAAAGACCGCCGGGCCCTCGAACAGGTGCCGCTGATCGCGGTGAGCGGGTTCATCGGGCAGCAGCTGCTGGCCGGTGGTTTCCGCTCCGATCGGATCGCGACCGTACTCAATCCCTGTCCCGATCTCCCCTCACTACCCGAGCAGCAGCTGGATCCGGCAGGCAACTTTGTCTTCCTGGGCCGCCTGACGAAAGCCAAGGGAATCCTCTGGCTCTTGGACGCCTTTGCGCGGGTCCGCCAGACCGCCGTCCTCGAGGTCCTCGGGGACGGCCCCTGTGGGGCCGCCGCGCGAGACCTGGCCAAGCGCCTGGGCCTGGAAAACCGGGTCCGCTTCCACGGCTGGCTCGAAGGAGTGCAGCTGACGGAGATCCTGGCTCGCGCCTCCGCCGTGATCGTCCCTTCACTCTGGCACGATCCCTGCCCGCTCAGCGCCCTGGACGCAGCCGCCCGGGGGCGGGCCGTCATAGCCACCCGGGTCGGAGGCCTGCCAGAGACCGCGCTGCCGGGTCGCAATGCCATCCTGGTGGAGCCTGGCGACACCAGAGGCCTTGCTGACGCGATCGATACGCTGGCTGGCGATCCGGACCTGGCGCGGCGCCTTGGCCGGGGGGGCAGAGAACTCGCCCTGGGCCCGTGGCGCCTCGACGCCCATCTCGACCGCCTGGAGATCCTGTATCGGCAAGCCATGGCCGACAAGCGCGGTCGTTACGTCGCGCGGCCGGGCCCCGTTTGACTCCTCGGGCCTGATCCCCAAAGACCGGTAGCGCTCTAACTGGTTGCCAGGATCACGGCAAAAACGCCGGTCGCCGCCACGACGATGGCCGCCGTCAGCGCGCTCGCCCCAAGCAGTGCCAGCCATGCGCCCAGCGAACGCGACCACGACAGGCCGTGCACGCGCCGGACGAAGGCCACCTGAAGAACGGCGACCCAGACGCCCACGACCACGGATGCAAGGCTGCGGATTTCGATCAGGCCGGCGTTCCCGGCGGCCACGCACGGAGCCACGAGGAGCAGCGGCCAGCAGGCCTGGGCGATCGCCCCGAGCGTGGCCTGGACCGTCCCCCTGCCGCCCGCCAGCTTGGCCAGGAGCGCGATGGCCGAGCCGGCCCAGAACCAGCCGGCAAGGCAGAGCCCGAACAGCAACACGGCAAGACCGATGGTCCCGAAAAGGCCCGTCTGCAACCGCCCGGCATCGGGGAGCGCCAGGGACGACGCGAGAATCGCGAAGATGGCGACCCCCACCGCCCCCTCGATCTCGAGGGGACCCTCGGCGGGCCTGAACAGGGACGACCAGAGGCTATCGAGGAGCATTGCCATCACTCCATGAGCGCCAGTGGGACCTCGTCGAGGTGCGAGAGCCTCGGGCCCAGATCCACGTGGATGCCTCCCGACCACGAACTTGCCGCCTTGAAGATCGACTCGATCAGCGTCTGGCGGGTGTAATCCTTGACCGTCGGCTCGCCCTTGATCCCCGCCAGATGGGCCGCGTCAAGAACGGCGTCCTGGAAGGTTCCCAGCTGATCCACCAAGCCGAGCTTGAGCGCGTCCTGGCCCGTGTAGATGCGGCCGTCCGCCAGCGGACGGAGCTTGGCCAGCGGCAACTGCCTCGAGCGGCCCGTCGCTACCGCCACGAGGAACTGCTGGTAGACCTCGTCGACGATGTGCTGGATGATGACCCGCTCCGCCGGTTCGATCGGGCGGTAGGGTGACAGGATGTCCTTGTGGGGACCGCTCTTGAAGGCAATATCCCGGATCCCGATCTTGCCCATGATGCCCTGGAGGTTCATGGCGTGGGCAATGACGCCGATCGACCCCGTGGTCGTGCTCGGTAGGGCCACGATGCGGTTGGCGGCGCTCGACAGGTAATAGGCCCCCGATGCCGCCACGTCGCCGAAGGACGCCACGATAGGGATCCTGTGCTTCTTGCGAATCTGCATCAGCTCGTCGTAGATGGCCGCAGAAGCAGCCGCCGTGCCCCCCGGCGAGTTGACACGCAAGACGATGGCCTTGACGCCGTCCCTGACGGCCTGGCGCAGCAGCGGAATCAGGCGTGTGCTGTTGACGCCGCTCTGGCCGCCGAGACCACCATCCGGAGGGCCGTCGGAGATCTCTCCGTAGATATCGAAGACCGCGACCTCAGCGGGCCCCAGCGCGACGCCGCGGCCCGCCAGACCGAGGGCCGGAGCGGCAGATGACCGAGCTGGAGCCAGCCAGGCTCCGGCTGCAGCGGCCAGAGATGCGGCGATCAAGGCGACGGCAAGGATACGATCGGTGCGCATTGCGCTATCATACTCCCGATGAAGCCCGCTGTTTTCCTCGACCGGGATGGCACGATCAACGAAGAGGTCGGCTATATCCGGGATCTAGACCACCTGAAGCTGATCTCCGGCGCTGCGTCGGCGATCGCCAAGCTCAATCGCGCCGGTATCCCCGCCGTCCTCGTCACCAATCAGTCGGGGCCAGCCCGCGGCTACTATGACGAGGCCTGGGTCCGAACCCTGCTCGATCGCCTTTCCGCGCTGTTGCACGCGGAGGCGGGCGCCACTCTCGACGCCCGCTACTATTGCCCGCACCTGCCTCCCGACGAGGGCGGCGTGGTGGAGGGCTACGCGAGGCACTGCTCGTGCCGCAAGCCGGCGACCGGAATGATCCTGCAGGCGGCTCGCGAACACGATCTCGACGTCCCGCGCTCCTTCGTCGTGGGGGACAAGGCCAGCGACATCCTCCTGGGCCACAACGCCAAGGCGCGTACGGTCCTGCTCGAAACCGGCTACGGCCGGGACGTGCTGGCCGGCCGATACCAGTTCCCGATCCGCCCGGACCACGTGGCAGCGCACCTCGACGACGCCGTCGACTGGATCCTCGACCAGATCGCCAGGCCCGCCCTCGCTTGATGCCAGCTTCCTGCGAGCCCTCCTTGGATGCGCAAAAGGGCGCCAGCCCGATCTTGTGGCGAGGATCCGAAGCGGTTGAACGGCGCCCCGGACCCCATGGCGGATAGCCCGGAACAGGGACAGCCTCGGGCCGTGGAAGCCGACGCGGATCCGGCGATCGCGCCCGCTCCGCGTCGCGGGTCGCGCGCCGTGCGTTCGATCGCCAGCATCGCATCCCTGGTCGCCCTGCTCGTCATCGTCTCCAAGAGCCTGGGCTTCCTGCGCGAGGTCATCATCGCCGGCGCCTTCGGTCGGGGCATCGACCGCGACGCGTACGGGTTGGCCTACCAGCTTCCATCCCTGGCCCTCGTGCTCCTCGGAGGCCAGAACGGCCCCTTCCACACGGCCACCCTGGCCGCCTTGACCCGGATGCGGGCGGCCGGGCGCAAGGATCGGGCCAACGCCATCGTGACCCTCGTCCTGACCTCCGGCGGAGTGATGGCGGTGCTGGGAGCGCTGGTCTTCGTATTCGCCCCTGCGATCGTCCGCATCCAGGGCCCCTGGGCCCCCGCTCAGACGCATGCCCTGGCCGCAGCGCTGCTGCGCATCATGGTGCCCATCTTGGTGATCGGCGCGTGGGTCGGGGTCCTGTCGGGGATCTCGAACGATCGCGGGGAATACGGCCTGCCTGCCATTTCGCCGGCCATGACCAGCCTCGCGATCATCGCTTTCGTGGCGTGGCGCCACGGCGACCCGCTGATGCTGGCGATCGGCACGACCGTGGGAGCCGTGGCGCAGATCGCGCTGCAAGGGCTCCCGGCACTGTGGGCTTCGAGGACACCATGGCTCAAGGTTCGCCCGATGAGCTGGCGCGAGCCCGTCATCAAGGAAGCCAGCTCCCTGTTGTGGCCAGCGATCTTGTCGTCG
>JAJXWQ010000142.1 GCA_021781555.1 bacterium | reverse complement strand
ACCGGGCCCCGTTTGACGCACCCTTCGGGGAAAGGGTGCTAGGCCTTTTGCAGTTTGAACGGGTCCCTCTGCGCGGTCGCTACGCTGCGCAACCGGGCCCCGTTTGACTCATCGGGCTCGATCCATTCAAACCGGGAGCGCTCTAGACGCCGATCAGGGGGGTGGTGTGGGGTGATTGCTCGGGGACCCGCGCGACGATGTATTCGACCAGGTCATGGACCGCCTCCGGATTGCGGAGCTTGGCCATGTTGGCCACGACTGCGTCGTAGCGTGCTCGATCCTCCATGTATCGGCGAACAAGCTTGACCAGGTCGTTGCGTTTTTCGATGGCGTCGCCGATCCCGTTGGTCATGACGAAATCCAGGTTGCCCTTCTCCTGGGGCATCGGCTCTCGAATGGCGTCGATCAGCAGCGGGCGCCCCTGCTCGATCGCCTCGGCGATCGTGCCAGGGCCCGGCTTGGACACGATGCAATCCGCTGCCGCCATCAGCAGTGGCATCTGGTCGGTGTAGCCATAGACACGCATCGGGACCGCGGAGCGGGATGCGACCCGGCGAACTCGACGCTCGAGCAGGCGATTGCGACCGCAGACCACGACGACCTGGATCGGCAGGCCCGAACTCGCAAGATCCCGGGCGTAGTGCCAGGTATTCTTGCCGCCGACACCGCCCATCGTGACGAGGACGGTGAAGCGGTCAGCGGCAAGCCGGAGCTGCGCCCTGGCCTCCGAACGCTCCGTGCGGGTCCGCGTGAACGCCGGGTGGACCGGAAGGCCGTGCAGCACCTTGATCTGCTGTGGCAGGGCGCCAAAGGCGATGAGCTGCTCGGCAGCGGCCTCGGACAGGGCGACGAAGCCGTCGGCCTCCGTGTCGACCCAGTGCTTGAGGAACCCCTGCGAGAGGTCGGTGCAGAAGATGAGGTACGGGACCTTGTGGTGCCAGTCGAGGTCCTTGAGCACGCGCAAGATCGCATGGTTGACCATCGAGAACACGCTGACGATCAGGTCGGGCTTTTCCCGGCGGATGCACGCCTCGAGGTTGTGCCGGGCCTTGGGGATCAGCGGCATCAAGAGGGCCTCGGCGTTGATCGTGTTGAGAACCCTGAACCCGACCTTGACCATCCGGGGGTCGCTCTTGAGCATCACGTTGTAGCTGCCATAGAGCGCCTTGATGCGCTGGCTCTGGCTCTCCTGCCCGACGTGCATCATGAAGACGTCGATGTCCGGATGGCGCTCCGCCAGGCCGGCCTGAATGGCCCGCGCGTTGGCGAGGTGACCGCCCCCGGCGGTCTCGTAGATCAGCATGACTTTTTTCTTGGCCACAGACGTGGATTATAGGCCATATGGCGTTTCTGTGCTGGGCGTTAGGCCTCGTCTGCTTGCGGGTACCCATGGAGCGTGTCGGTGACGAGTCGCTCGCGACCCCTCGGGGACCTTCGAGCAAGGCGCGCCCGGACCCTTTCGAGGTGGGCGCTGATCCTGGCCATCCCGTCATTTCTGGGCGGGTGTGCCAGCGTGCCGCTGGTCGGTGACGTGGCGGCACGGCTCGAGTCCCTGCTGCCCGGCTTCATCCGCGACCGCCTCGGCATGTCGTCCGCCGGGAACTCGTCTGCGCCGAACTCCTCGTCGAGCTTCGATAGTCGCCGTGGCCTGGAACGAACGGGCCAGAGCGCCACAGGGGTTGCCTCGGCCGACGCCACGCAGGATGTCCAGGCGCTGTACGACCACTACGTGAGCGTCAACACGGACTTCGATCATCTCCGCACCTTGGGCCTCGAGGATCTCTACGCCGGCCATACGGCGCACGCCATCACGGTCTTCCATCAGGCGCTCGCGCTGCGGCCGGGTGACACCAACGTCACCGCCCTGCTCAGCCTCGCCGAGCATCCGGGCGATTCCTCCGGAGGCGGCTTCGGGTCCGGAGCTGGCAACGCAGGGGGCTACTCGGACGGCAGTTCCGGGGGGGGCTCGGCGAGCGGCTTCGGGGAATCCGCCGCCCAGAGCTCGGGAGGCTCCTGGAACTCCGCTCCTGCCGTGGTGCCGCCGGCGGCCGTGGCCAACTTCGGCGCCGGTTCCTTGCCTCCGGCCTTGCCCAAGGTGGATCCGGGGGCGCTCAACTTGCCCGCGAACGTCCGTCTGCAGCCGGTTGCCCCGGTCGCTCCGGCGCCGCCGGGTTCCGCTTTCCAGCCCATTCACGTCTCCCCCTTCTCGATGCGCCGCTGATCGCCGTGGTCTGGGCGGCGCTCCCTGGATTGGTTGCAGGCCCCGGCGCGTTGAAACCGCTCAAGGCGGACGTCGTCCCCCGGATTCCCTGGCTTGCGATCGCTGGCTTCGTTTTCCTCGGGCTGGCCGTGGCGATCTTCTTTTGGCGTCGAAAACCGGAGCGCCCGTCGCCTTCTGCCCCGTCCATCCGCACCCCGCAGGCATGGCGATCGCGGCTCGAGCGTGCTCGCAACGAGGGGTGGATCGAACACGGCGAGCAGGTGAAGGTCTGCGAGACGCTCTCCGATGCCGTGCGCCAGGTGGCTCTCTGGCGGTTCGGCGTCGGATCGCTGCGCCTGACGACCGCGGAGCTCCTGTCCGAGCTGGAGGCCCACGGCGCCCCTGCGAGCTTTTGCGATCCGGCCCAGGACGTCCTTTCGGCCTGCGACCTGGTCAAGTTTGCCGGGGTTCGGCTCGACGTCACCGAGCTCAAGGGTTACCTCGAGACCGCGCTCATCCTCATGCCAAGCGGCGATCTCGAGGACAGCGCGATCGGGTCCGGGCCTGGTGAGGGTGCGGCCCGGTCGGGCGCGGGCACGGTTCCACGATGGCCGGGTTGACCTTCGTCCATCCGGGATACCTGGTCCTGGTGGCGCTTCCCGTGGTCTGGGGCCTGTTCGCCTGGAGGCAGGCCCACGCCAGCTTGCCGCTGCCGACCTTCGAGGCCGCCCTGGCCGCGAGTGGCCGAGCTGACCGGAGCGATCGGGCCCTGGTGGGCCTACGGATTCTCGCCACGGTGCTGATCACGATTGCCATCGCCGATCCGCAGGTCGCAGGACGGCCGGAGGTCGATCGCCGGTTCGGGCTGGACATCATGCTGGCGCTCGATATCTCGGGCTCCATGGCAGCCCAGGACCTCGAGCCCAGCCGGGTCGACGCGGCCAAGCGAGTTCTCGCGGACTTCATCGCTCGCAGTCACGACGACCAGGTGGGTCTGGTGGTGTTCAAGGCCAGGGCCCTGACCCTCTGCCCGTTGACGACCGAGACCTCCGTGGTCGCGAGCGCCCTTTCCCAGGTCACCCTCGCAACTCTGGCGGACGACGGCACGGCGATCGGCGATGCGATCGGGACCTGCTTGAACCGCCTGGCGGGAGACCGGCATCCGGGCGGCGCAGCGATCGGCCAAAGCCAGCTCATCGTGCTGCTGACGGATGGCGAGAACAACTCGGGTATGCTGGCGCCGCTCCAGGCGGCGGCCATTGCGCGGTCCCGGAACGTGCGGATCGATACCGTGGCGGTCGGCAAGCCCGGTGGGGCGCCCGTGCCTTACCTCGATTCGCTCGGGCAAGAGGAGTACGTCCGGAACCCGGACGGGTCGCTGTACCTGGCGGCCGTCGACGACCAGGCACTCGAGGAGATCGCCCGGATGACGGGCGGCCTGTTCTTCCGGGCGGATGACACGAGCGGGCTGGCCCGGGCCTACCGACAGATCGCGCACATGGCGCGCCACGAGATCGACGTGCACCGGAAGGCGCGGCGCATCGATCTGGCGGGCGGCCTACTGGCGCTGGCCCTTGCCGCCCTGGCAACCGAGTTCTGGCTAAGTGGCGGGCGGTTCAGGCAGCTCGGCAGCCTGGCCCCCCCTCGAGTCGAGTCGGATGCGAGCCCGGGTCGCGCCACGACGGGTCAAAGACCCGGATGACCTCGTGGGGCGCGCCCTGGTGGCTGTGGGCCCTCTGGCTGTTGCCGGCTGGAGCCGCCGTGGCGGTCTGGCGTTTGCGGGACGCCTGGCGCCAGTATCTGGCGTTTGCCCCGGTGGCGCTGTGGAAGAAGATGCGGGTCCAGCCCGATCTCCCTCTGAGGGCTTCGAGGCAGGCTCTCGCTCTGATTGCGATGGCCCTGGTTGTCGTGGCGCTGGCGGATCCCAGAGCCCCGGCGCCGAGCGTCGGGCACGCGGATCGCTCCGGACGGATCCTGGTCCTGCTGGACGTCTCCAGGTCGATGCAGGCGCGAGACGCCCTGTCGAGGGAGCACCTGGCGATCTCGCGATTTTCGGCGGCGACTGCGTTGGTGCGCCACCTCCTGGACTTCCTCGACCGGTGGCAGGTCGGCCTGGTCGTCTTCGCCAGGGATCCCCTCGTGCTGTGCCCGACCACGAACGACCTCGACGGGGTGGCGACCTTGCTCGAGCGTGCTCGGGTGGGAGACCGCGCGCTGCGGCAGGGGACCGATATCGAGCAGGCCCTGCGGGCCGGCAGTGCCCTGCTCGGAAAGGATCCCGGGGCCATCCTGCTCCTTTCCGATGGCGAGCAGCTCACCGGCGATGCGCGCCGTGCGATCGGCCTGCTCGCCTCAAGGCATATCCCCGTCTACGACGTGGGATTCGGGCTGTCCGCAGGGACGCCGCTCGTGGATCCCGATGGCAATCCCTTGCTGTGGCAGGGCCAGCAGGTGGTTTCGGCTCGTCATGACGCGCTCTTGCGCGATCTCGCTGCGCGGACGGGCGGGGCCTACTTCCCGTCTCACCGTGCCACGACGGCCGATGGCCTCGATGTGGCGGTGCCGCCCACAGCCCTCGAGGTCGCATCCCAGCTGCGCGCTCCCGAGGCGTCGGCCCGGCCTACGGGCCCATCGCGCCGGGCCGGGCCGCTGGCCTGGGCGCTGGGCGTGCTTCTGGTCGACGGAGCCCTCGCGGTCAGGGTGTGGAGCGCCGGACTGATACGAAGGGCCCGGCGATCCGGTGTCGCGAGGCCGGCCGCAGCGGCCCTGATCGGGCTCATCCCGGCCGTCACTCTGCTGCTCATGGGTTGGACCTGGCCGAGCTGGGCCCTGACGCGGCAGGCCGCCGGCGCCTACCACGACGGCCATGCCAGCGAGAGCGTGAGGCTGCTCCAGAGCGCCGCCCGCGAGGATCCCGGCAATCCGGTCGTGCGTTTCGATCTGGCCAACGCCCTCGTTGCCACCGGCCAGCTTCGTCGCGCCCGCGCCGAATACCACACCGCCCTCGCCCACCTGCCCGGCCGCGGCTCGTTGACGGAACAGACCTGGTACAACCTGGCCAACGCGACCTACGAGCTCGGCCGCCTGCGGGACGCCGCGGCCTGTTACCGCAAGGCGCTCGCTCTCGAGCCTCGAGACGCCGATGCGGCGTACAACCTGGCGCTCTGCCGGCGCCCGCAGGATCGGACCCGCAAGCCGGAGGCCCGGCCGGGAGCGACCCGGAGTCACGGCGCAGCCCCGGCCAGCGCGGCGCCGGGCCCAGCCTCGCCGCCCGGGGCCAATCGCCTCCTGGCGGCCCTCGAGGAAGATGAGCGCATGCGTGAGGCGATCGCCTCGGAGCGGGCCGCCCGCGGGAATTCCGCGGAAGTATCCGCACCGGCCGTCAACCAGTGGATGGCCCAGGTCGGTCGTGCCGCGGGCCTGCCGTCTGCCCGAGACTGGTGAGGGTCGTGCTGCTGGCGGTGTTAGCGGGAAGGTTCGGTTCTCCCTCGCTGGGCTCGGGCAGTGACTCGAGGGAACCCGCCGGTTCCCTCGAACGCTCTCCGGCTGC
>JAJXWQ010000141.1 GCA_021781555.1 bacterium | reverse complement strand
CCTGGGGTGCTTCCGGTTTGAAGGAGCCGGGCCGAAGGAGTCAAACGGGGCCCGGTTGCGCAGCGCAGCGGCCGCGCAGAGGGACCCGTCAAACTGAGAAAGACACGGGGCCCGGTTGCGCAGCGCAGCGGCCGCGCAGAGGGACCCGTTCAGATGGCAAAAGGTACCGGAGGGTGGCTTGCTTCTCTGAGCCGTGTGCGTTAGCCTGCCGGTTTACATGACGCAACATTGCTTTTCCCCTCTTTTTCACCTGGGCATCGACGTGGGCTCGACGACGGTCAAGGTCGTCGTCTGGGATCCAGAGCGTCGCGACCTGCTCTACCGCCGTTACGAGCGCCACAACGCGCGGCAAGTGGAGACGCTGTGCGCTCTGCTCCGGGACCTCGAGGGAGCCGTTGGCCCGGCACGCTACCGGGTGGCCATCTGCGGCAGCGGAGGCCAGAAGGTCGCGTCCACGCTCGACGCGTTCTTCATCCAGGAGGTCGTCGCCAATGCGATCGCCATCCGGGAGTATCACGCTGCGGCGCGGGTCGCCATCGAGCTCGGCGGGCAGGATGCCAAGGTGATCTTCTTCGAGCGCGATCCGGCGACGGGTCGTCTCCACGCCGCCGATCTGCGGATGAACGGGAGCTGCGCCGGAGGAACGGGCGCCTTTCTCGACCAGATGGCCGAGCTCCTCGGCAGCTCGCCGCAGGCCTTCGGCCAGCTGGCCGAGCAAGGCCAGACGGTGTACCCGATCTCCGGACGCTGCGGCGTGTTCGCCAAGACGGATATCCAGCCGCTCCTGAACCAGGGAGTTGCTCCCGCCGACATCGCGCTGTCATGCTTCCACGCCGTTGCCAAGCAGACGATCGGGGGACTTGCGCAAGGGGCGCCGATCCGGCCGCCGGTGGTGTTCGAGGGCGGACCCCTGACCTTCAACCCTCGCCTGGTCGCGGTCTTCGCCGAAAGGCTGGGACTCGCCCCGGAAGAGATCCTCGTCCCGGCTCACCCCGAGGTGATCGTGGCGCTCGGTGCCGCGCTCGCTGCAGACCCGGCCTACAGCGGTCGTGAAGAAACCTTTGGCGTGGCCGGGATGCTCGAGCTGCTGGCCCGGGGGCCCGCAGAGGATACTGCGCCGGCTCCGGCGATCCGGTTCTTTGCGGACGCGGCCGAGCAGGCCGCTTTCCGGGCCCGCCACGCTTCGGCCGCGCAGGCTCCGCTTGCGGTTCGATCCGGAGAGCGGCTCGAAGCCTTCATCGGCATCGATGCCGGCTCCACCACGAGCAAGGTCGTCGTGCTGGATCGGGCCGGCCAGATCCGAGACCTCTTCTACTCGAACAACCTCGGCGATCCGCTGGTCGTCATCCGGAAGGCCCTTCTCGACCTCGAGGAGAAGGTGCGCATCGCGGGCGGAGACCTCGTCGTCAAGGGGCTGGGCGCGACCGGCTACGGCGAGATGCTGGTGGCGAAGGCCCTGCGGGCGGATTTCCACGCCGTCGAGACGGTCGCCCATGCCGAGGCCGCCTTGCACGTGAATCCTGGCGTGTCGTTCATTCTGGATATCGGCGGCCAGGACATGAAGGCGATCACGCTCAAAGGCGGGATCGTCACCGGCATCGTTCTCAACGAAGCCTGCTCGGCCGGTTGCGGATCGTTCCTCGAGACCTACGCCAGGAGCCTCGAGATCCCGGTCGAGCAGGTGGCCGACACCGCATTTTCGGCGACGGCGCCTTCCCGACTCGGCTCGCGCTGCACCGTCTTCATGAACTCGCGCATCGTGACCGAGCAGCGCGAGGGCAAGACCCCGGCCGACATCATGGCTGGCCTCTGTCGATCGGTCATCGAGAACGTGTTCACCAAGGTGGTCCGGGTGCCGAACTTCGACCAGCTCGGGGAAACGGTGATGGTCCAGGGAGGCACCTTCCGCAACGATGCCGTCCTCCGTGCCCTCGAGCAGTTCGTCGGTCGTCCGGTCGTCCGCGCCCCGCACCCGGGTGAGATGGGCGCGCTCGGAATCGCCCTGCTGACCAAGAAGGCGATCGCGGCCCGGGAGGAGTCCGAGCCCGGGTTCGAGAGCACCTTCATCGGCTTCGAGGCGCTGGCCGCGTTCTCGAGCCGCAAGAAGCCGGCCGCGACCTGTTCGTTCTGCACCAACCACTGCCAGCGGACGGTCGTCGAGTTCACCAACGGCGAGGTCTTCGTGACGGGAAACCGCTGCGAGCGCGGAGAGGTTCTCGGCGACCCCCGATCTGCAGCTGGTCGGATCCAGGAGATCAATGCCCGTCTGGACGCCGTGCCCGATCTCTTCAAGGTGCGCAACCGCCTGCTCACCCGGGCGCACCCCGCCCCGTCTCAGCGCCCGCGGCGTGGCGTCCGGATCGGCATCCCGCGGGTGCTGGAATTCTGGCAGAGCCTGCCCTTCTGGCAGGCGTTCTTTACGCACCTTGGCTACGAGGTCGTGCTGTCGGCCACGAGTTCCTACCCCCTCTTCGAATCGGGGCTCCCTGAGGTCCCTTCGGACACGGTGTGCTTCCCTGCCAAGCTGGCTCACGGTCATGTGCGGAACCTGCTGGCCCGGCGGGTCGATCGGATCTTCCTGCCCGTGATGCACGTGTCGCAGGCCACCGGGGCCGTCGCTGGCGCCAGGAACGTCTGCGCCGTGGTGCAGGGCTATCCGATGGTCCTCAAGCAGAACGACGATCCCGAGTCCAGCTCTGGCGTGTCCGTGGATACGCCCAGCTTCCACTGGTACTCGCGAGCCCTGCGCGATCGCCAGATCCTCGACTTCTTCAAGCCGAGCTACGGGCTCGGACGGGAGGAGGTGGGGGAGGCGATCGCGGCGGGCGATCGCGCACTGGCCGAGTTCAACCGGCAACTCCGGCAGGCCGGAGCCGCGGTCCTCGCGAAGCTCGAGGAGCTTCCGCCGGATGCCTCGGACTTCGCGGTGGTCCTGGCCGGCCGCCCGTACCACCACGACGAGCTGGTGAACCACGGGATCCCGCAGCTCTTCACCAACCTCGGCGTGCCGGTGCTGACGCTGGATTCCCTGCCGGATCTGGAGGAGGTCGACCTTTCCGGGGTCCGGGTGGACCTGGTCAACCCCTTCCACGCGCAGCTTTTTGCCGGCGCCAAGGTCGTGGCGTCCCATCCCCGGTTGCAGCTGGTGCAGATCGTGAGCTTCGGCTGCGGGCACGACGCGGTCAACACCGACGAGGTCATCCGAATCCTCGAGCGGATGGCCGACAAGCAACCACTGGTCCTGAAGGTCGACGAGGGGGAGGCGATCGGTCCGCTCACGATTCGCATCAAGTCCTTCATCGAGACGGTCCGGAGGCGGTCCGGGCGGCCGTCCGGGCCCCCGAAGGACGCGCATCGCCCCGGGGCTTTCCGGGGGACCAGACCCCTGGGACAGGCTTTCGCGGTTCGCTTCGAGAAGTCGGACCGGCACCTGCGTACGATCTTCGCCCCCAACCTCTCGCCCGCGTTCACCGTGATGGCCTCCGCCGTCGTGGAGCCGCATGGCTATCGGCTGGCCTGCCTTCCCATGGCCGATCTCCGGGCCAAAGAGCTAGGGAAGCGGTTCGTCCACAACGATATCTGCTACCCCGCTCAGATCAACATCGGCGAGTTCCTGGCGGCGCTCGAGAACAAGACGGCGCAAGCCGAGAATGCGGCCTTGGCGCTGGCCAAGAATTGCGACGATTGCCGCGCCGGGCAGTATGCGGCCCTGGCTCGCAAGGCCCTGGACGACGCGGGCTATCCGGAAATACCGATCGTCACGACGGGGGTAGATCGCTCGGGCATGCACCCGGGATTCAAGCTCGGTCTCTGGTGGCAGACAGGCATGCTCTACGGCATCGCGCTGACGGATGCGCTCGAGGAGATGGTGCTCAGGATCCGGCCCTACGAACTCGACCGCGGCCAGACAGATCGCGTATACGGCGAGGAGGTCCGTCGTCTGGCCGTAGCGCTGCGCCGCGGACACGGACGGGCGCTCGCGGCTCTGGAGGCGGCGGTCCTGCGGTTCAACGAGATCCCGGTCGACCGGAGCGTGCGTCGCCCGCGGGCCCTGGTGGTGGGGGAGATCCTCTGCAACTTCCACTCGACTGCCAACGAAAACATCCTGCGCTACCTCGAGCGCCACCACGTCGAGGTCGTGCTGCCGCACCTGATCGATTTCTTCCGGCGCGACCTCGTACGGGTGAAGGACGGGGTCAGGCGTCACCTCTTGCCGAACCCGGCGGCCCAGTGGGCCCTTGCCGGGGCCAGCGACTGGCTGTACGAGCGGGTGCTGGGTCAGATCGAGGAGCGGATGCGGAGATTCCGCTTCTTCGAGGAACGCCGTTCGGTTCACGAGCTCGCCGATCTCAGCGCGGATTTCATCGACAAGACCTTCACCGTGGGCGAGGGCTGGGCGATTCCGGCGGAGATCCTTCACCATGCGGAGAAGGGCGTCGAGATGTTCATCATCGTGCAGCCCTTCGGCTGCATGCCCAACCACATCACGGGCCGCGGCATGACCCGGGTGCTCAAGCGGCGTTTCCCGACCATCAAGATCGTTTCCCTGGATTTCGATGCGGACACGAGCTTTGCCAACATCGAGAACCGCCTCCAGATGCTGATCATGTCCGCTCGCCAGGGAGGGCGTGAGACCGCCGGGGCGGGTCGGAGCTAAGAGCGGGCCGTCGACGCCCGTACCGGCAAGCTTGGGTATGAGATCCACGGGAAGGTTCGTGAGGGCAAAACTTGGAGCAAGTCAACTTGGCAACGCCGGGGGTGCCCGCGACCGGCCGGTCGCGCTCCGGGTCGGCAAACGCCGGTGACGCGGCCGACACCAAGGCCCGCACGCGCCAGCGTAACGATGAGCTGCGCCTGTCGGCCGCAGCGCAGGCCGCACCGGGCCGAGGGGCCGGGTCGGTTTCAGCTGCCGTGCGGGCGGCTCGCGCCCGGATCGCGACGGCGCCCGGCGGGGATCCGGCTGCTGCGCCGGTCGGGCCGCCTGCAAGCGGGGACCCGCAGGGAGCCGCTCCGGCTGCACCGGGTTTCCTCGACGGTCTCGACGCCGTGGCCGGCGTCGGCAACATCCCGGCCGACCTGCGCTGGAATTTCGGAGATCTCAGCGGCGGGGCCGGCAAGACCCTGGCCTATGGGGGCATCACCGACGAGATCGGCAAGGTGGGGAAGCTTGGCAAGGGCACTTCCTGGGTCGTCGACCTGCAGTCGGTGGCTCTGGCGGGAAAGGTCGCCATCCCGGGCCTCGGCAACCAGAAGGCTGGCATGGTCGGAGCCGTCGCGTTCGCCGGCGTGTCCCGCCAGATCGGTTCTGCCACCGTCACGGTGGGGGGGGGCGAGGGCTTCGGGTACGGCAAGGTGGGGCAATTCGGCAAGTTCACCGCCACGCCCTACGTCGCCGCGGAGGTCCAGGGGCTGGCCGGTCCCGTGGATCTCGACACCCAGGTCGACGCTCCGCTGGACGGTAGCGGTCTCGGTGGCGTGAAGGTCCGGACGACGGCTGGCCTGGTCGGGCACCCGCAGCTGCCGACGCTCGAGGCCACCTACGGTGTCCACGGGGTCGAGCGCGTGGCCGTCGACGAGTCGGTCCAGCTATCCCGCCACTGGTCGGTCGAGGCCTCGGTCGGCGAAGACAACCCGACCTCGGGTCAGCGTGCCTTCTCGGCCGGAGTCGGGATTCGCTTCAACTTCGGCGGCCACGGGGACTGATCCGGGTCCACCGGGTTCGTTCTCAATTCGAGCGGGTCCCTGTGCGCGGTCGCTGCGCTGCGCACGGGGCTTTCAAGGAGCAACGCCAGCGTCCTCTCGGGTCA
>JAJXWQ010000052.1 GCA_021781555.1 bacterium | reverse complement strand
ACGTTGACGGTCATCAACACCCCGGTCTCGGGCCTGACGGGCGTCAACAACGCCACGGACGCGAGCCTGGGCCGCAACGACGAGACGGATGCGCAGCTTCGGTCTCGCCGAGCCCAGCAACTCGTGACGGCGGTGGGCGGCACCCAGACGGCCGTACAGGAAGCTCTCCTGAAGGTCCCCGGCGTGTCGTTCGCTGCGGCGACCGAGAATTCGGGCGACGTCACCGATGCCAACGGCGTGCCGCCGCACTCCCTGCACGTCTTCGTGCTCGGCGGGCTCGATGCCGACGTGGCCCAGGCCATCTGGAATGCCAAGCCGGCCGGGGCGAATACCTTCGGTGCGAACTCGGCGACGATCCTCGACACCTACTGCAATCCGCAGACTGTCTTCTGGGATCGCGGCCAGGACGTGCCGATCTACCTGATCGTCCAGCGCACGACGAACGCGGCCTACCCGCCTGACGGCGATGAGCAGGTCATCGCCGCGCTGCTGGCTTACGGTGCGACGCTCTCGACCGGTGACACGGTCTTCAACTGGCGCCTGGCGACTGCGTTGAGCGGAATCCCGGGGATCGACACCCTGACCGCCCTTCAAGGGACAGCGCCGAACCCCGCCAGCAGTGCGAACACGCCGATCGCCGGCAACCAGATCGCGACCTTTGCCGCCCAGAACATCGTGGTCGGATAGCCGCAGACCGGCTACCGCAGCCAATCGGTGGCCACCGATCGCACTCGAATCGCCAAGAGGAGTACCTCATGCCCTATCTCAAGGACACGCTTGATGGTCGCTTCCCGGTCTACAGCCACGTTCCGCTCAATGACCCGCGCTTCGTCGAGATCACCGAGGCCGAGTGGGACGTGTTGCGCCAGGCCGGCAACACGGAGGACCATCCCTACAGCCCGTACACAATCAATCGGGATCTCATGTCGGCCGCGGCCCAGGACCACATCCCGCCGGCCGGCACCGTCCTGCCCGATCCGCCGGCCCCCGATCATCCTGCGCCCGCCGGCCTGGTCGTCGGCGTGATCCACGAGGAGGGAAAGTAGGCCATGGCATTCATCTCCTTCGGGGCGGCCATCTACGACCCCACCCAGTCCGACACCACGCCCTCGAACCTCGCGACGCTGACGCCCGGTGGCGGCGGCTTCACGCCGGGCGGCCGCGACCTGCTCAAGAACATCGCCGGCCACGTGATCGCGAGCGGCGGCTGGACGCTCGCCGGCGTCGCGGGGACCGATCCGGCCACCTACACACTCTGGTCGGCCGGCCCGTCGGGCGGCGACGTCATCGTGGCGGAGCTGTCCTGGGATACGCTGCACCAGAACATCCAGCTCCGCATGGCGCCTGGCCTCTCGGGCAACGTCGTTAACGGCTCGGTCAGCGGCTACCAGCTCTGGCCGGTGACGAACGGCGGCTCGGCGACGGTCAACAACCCCTACCAGATCAACGTGCTCTGCTGGGCCGACAAGAACGGCGTCTCGATCGTGACCAAGGACTCGGCCGCGCGCTCGAACTACAAGACGCACTTCGCATTCGGGATCTTGAATCGGTGGCCGTCCATGGTGCCCACGGCCGCCGGGCAGGCGAACAAGGACTACACGGCCATCTTCTACACCCTGCCCACGCAAACCGGAACCAACGCCTCGCAAACCTACGGCTCGAACATCGGCGCCCCGGGAAGCAACACCGGCTACATGGGCTCGAACTACACTCCCTTGCACAACGGCCCCACGGCCAACGGGTACTCGGGTAACCGAGACTTCCAGTCGCAGCTGGTCTTCAACGCGATCATGGTCTTCCAGAACTACGGCGACGCCTCGCGAAACTGGGTGCCGAACTTCCTCGATCGCGGCGGCATGCTCGATACGGACGATACCGGCAATGAGAACAACGCCGTCTACACCGACAACTTCCGCCAGCCGATGGTGCGCCAGCCCACCTTCGGGACCGATGGCCTCTTCCACATGCGCCGTGAGGTCGTCTGGCAGGCCAAGAACACCACCGACGCCGCGCCGCTCACCCGCGGCACCATGCCCGCCACCTTCGTGTTCTGCGGCGTGAACGCCGGCAACGACGGCAATCCCGTAGTAGCCGGCACCGAGACCTACACCATCACGAACATCAACCTCGGGTTCTGGCCCGCCATGAACCCGAATGGCTTCGCCATCCGCTCGGCCTAAGGGAGGTGGGCGCAGATGCCCTTCCCGCCCACCTTGACCGACGACGAGCGCAACCTTGCCTTCATCGGTACCTTCGAGGCCTACCTGGCCTCGGGCGACTCCCCGGCCCTCGGCGACGACTTCCCTACCACCGAGGCGAGCTGGTCAGGGGCGATCGCCGACTCCGATCTTCCCTGTAGCGATGTCTGGGCCATCCATGGCACCGATCCGGCCAACCCTCCGGCAAACTTCCTGGGCGCCCTCGGTGAGGCCACGCTGCCGATCGCGGGAACGCTCTTGGCCGGCACGGACGTCAAGTCCACGGCCGCGGGCTTCCTGGGCGGGTTCCTGGGCTACGTCGGCGGGGTCGACGGTAGCGACACCACCCTCACGGCGCCGCCGTCTCCCGACTACGGTCCCATCCGACCGAACCAGGGTGCGGTCGGGGCCGCCTTCCCGCCTGCTCTCGGCACCGACGAGACGAACTCCCAGTTCATCGGAACCTTCGAGGGGTACCTGGTTCCCCTGCCCGAGGCGATGCAGGTGCAGCTAACCTCGGGTGGGGAGATCCTCTCTGACCTTGCAGCCGGGGCGATCGGCCAGAACCAGCTAAGCGATCCCGCGGGCTCCCAGGCCCAGCTCGACGGCCAATTCGACGTCTTCATCGGCGAAATCCAGCCGCCCTTCACCACGAGCCGGCTGCCGCGGCTTGCCTTCGGGCCCTTTATCAACCTCTCGGGCCTGACGTATCAGATCGAGCTGGATGCCTTTGCCAAGTTCGGCCTGGCGCAGATCCAGTACCGGATCTACGCCAACGACCAGGGCACCCCACCGTACAACGTCATCAACCTCGCCGGACAGGCCAGCTACACCACCAGCCTGATCCTCACCCTCGACAGCGCAGCAGCCACGCTCCACGCCGATGCCATCCTGACCGACAGCTTCGGCAACGTCGCGACGCAGTCGGTCTCGCTGTCGGGCGTCCCGGATACCGTGCCCCCGACGGCGCCACCCTTCCTTTACGTGGTCGAGCTGCCCGACGGCACCTGGCTCTTCCTCTGGGGGCCCTCGACCGACGACTTCCTGGTCGACCACTACCAGATCGACCAGGTCGACTCGAGCGGCGACCTCATCACGAACCTGGCGGTGGACATCCGACAGAATTTCTACCTCTGGAGCGGCGCAGCGGCTGGAAACTCCTACCGGGTGCTGGCCTTCGACCTGGCCGGCAACGTCTCGCCGAGCAGCCCGATCACCAAGGCGATCGCAGCGGCTACCGTGGCCACGCCCGTCGAGATCACCGAGGTGATGGCAGAGCAGATCCCCGGAACCGCGACGATCCTGGTGAACTGGGTGGTCGCGCCGCAGGGCACCGCCTGCACCGCCCAGATCGTCGATGGCCTGGGCCGCCCGGTCAGCTTACCCGTCACGTCTGCCACCGGCCAGGCCGCGCTCACCGTTCCTGACGCCGTCGCGGCAGGGCTCTACCGGGTCAAGGTGACGGCGGCATGACGACCACCTATTTCTCCCAGAACTTCGCCTACATCCCGCTGCCCGAGCCGGCCGGCCAGTGGCCGGCGACGCCCGGGGCGACGATCGCCCGCATCGCCGACCACGTCGCGATCGCGCAGTCCCAGCTCGCCGAACAGTTCCGCAACTCCCCCAATCTCCAGGCACTGGTCGGGATCCTCGCCGGGCGCGCCCAGGGGCTCGAGGACGCCTTCTGGTCCATCTACGCCGGCCGGCCTTTTCCGGTGGCCACGGGTGACGCGCTGTCCCGCTGGGGCAAAACGGTAGGCGAGCCGCGGCCGACCTCGGGCCTGACGGCGACCAGCGACGCCGCCTACTTCGGGCTGGTCAAGGCCAAGATCCTCGAGAACGTCAGCGAAGGCATGCCGGAAGCGGCGCTCGGCCTGCTGCGAGATCTCGGTGCCGTTGCCGCGTTCTACGGCGAAGCCGGCCACTACGCCGTCGAGATCGCCTACATCGGCGACCTCGTGGCAAGCGACGCTGATCTCATCCAGATGCTGACCGTCGCCCTGCCCCCCGTCAGCCTGGCGATCACCCAGGCGCCGCAGAGCAGTCCCTTCGGATTCGACGACCAGTCCATGGGCTTCGACCAGGGCCAGCTATCGCGAGGAGTGCTCTGACGCCGTCGCATGCTGGCCCGCCCCGCCTGCCCAACGCGCCAGCCGGCGGCGCGGATCGCCATCCCTGCGCCCTTTCAAGGAGTGCCGCCCGATGCCGAACCCCAAGCCCACCTCGGTCATGGCCTGGGCCACCACCCCGCCTGCCGGGGCGTTACTGGAGCCGCCGTCGGCCCTGGTCACGAACGGATACAGCCAGAACAGCAAGCCGGCCTACAACCACTTCAACTGGCTGATCAACAACATCGGCCAGTGGCTGGCCTACCTGTCGACCCTCGACCAGGCGTTCACCTGGCAGAACAACGGCCTTTTCAGTGCCGACCCGACGATCTTCGGCCCTGCGGGTACGGCAGCCGATGGCAGCGATGCGCGCGTCCAGAACGCCGGGGCCTACTCGGGCTTCGCGCTGTTCTACAGCCCGCTGGGGCCGATGCCGGCCGGGCCCTGCTGGAACGCCTTCTACAACGATGCCGGCGCGAACTTCCAGCCCTACAAGGCCGGCACGCCAGCATTTCGGTCGTTCTTGGATCCGGTCACGGGCCTGCTGCGGTTCATGACCTCCCCTGGAGCGGCCGCCCTCGGCACCGCGCTCACGTGGACCGACGCGCTGGCCGTCACGCCACAAGGCAAGGTCCTGATCAACCGGACCGTCGACGACGGCAGCGGCTCGATCCATCAGGTGAACGGCGCTGCGTCGGGCTTTGGCTTCTACGCCCTGCCTGTGGGGCCCTCGCTCGATTTCTTCGGCTTTGGCTGGAACTGCTACTTCAATCCCTACGCGTCGGCACCGCAGTACTTCTCGAACGCGCCGGCCTACTGGATGGGCTGGGTTCCTGCCGGCGTGTGGAACGGCTCGTCGATGCTATCCGCCCTGTGCCTCCGGATGGGCCCGGGTGGGGCGAACATGGCCGGCACCGACCTCTTTCCGACCTCGAACGACACCGGGCCGGCGATCGCCTTTACCCCCGACGGCCGGATGTTCGTCGGGAACGTCAACGGCGGCTTCCTCACCGATGACGGCTCCGGGGCCAAGGTCCAGGTCTTCGGCGGCCTATCGGCTCATGGCGACGTGTCGTCCAGCCGCGTTCTGGCCGGCACGACCGACGACAAGACCGGGGCCACCCTTCAGGGCAAGGCCATCAGCGAGGCCGGGCAGCTCCTGGCGAATCGCTACCTCGGGGTCTCCGCCCAGGCTGCCGACTCGGCCAAGCTCGGCGGCCAGCCGCCCTCGAATTATGCCGCCTCGAATGCCGTCAGCTCGCTTCAGACCAGGGTCAACGCCCTCCTCACCTATGGGGATGGGGTTGTCATTCCGAAGCTCTACACCAGCATCATCGAGTACACGACCGACAGCAACGGCTACTTCAACACCTCCATCACGTCGCCGACGATCGACCTCTCGTCCTACCTCTCGACGATCTACGGGGCGATCGCCAACATCAACTTCAACAGTGCCAGCGGCCAGGCCTCCTGGGGCAACGCATGGGTCGAGATCGGGGCGGGCAACGACAACGTCCCCGCTGGCCACATCCGGATCTCGGGATACTGCCAAGGCATGGCCAACATGAAGGTGACCGTCGGATACATGGCCTTTGGAAGTTAGAGCCCGATGCCGCTGCTCACCTTCGACTTCGCCGGTCCATATGCCCCCGATCAGGCCGCCACCTGGCAGTTCTCGGATGCCACGTGGAAGGACGCCAACGGCTACCCGGTCGACATGACCGGCTACACGGCCAAGATGCAGATCCGGGCGGACCATTCGCCCACGAGTTCCCCCTACGACGTGCTCACCACAGCCGATGGCACGATCGCCCTCGGGGCAAACGGCAGCCTCACGATCAACGTGCCCGCGGCGCGCACCATTCGCTACAGCTGGGGCGTCGGCTACTACGACTTCAAGGTGACGTCACCGACCGGCGTGGTCACCACGCTACTGGCCGGAAGGGTCATGCCGAACCCGGCGGCGACCTACCCGTCATGAGACCCCGAGCGAAGGGCCGCCGGTCCGAGCAGGCTCGCCTTGCGATCGGACGGCGACAATGAACGCCGGCTACATCGTGATTCAAAGCCGCCCGCAGTCCATCGTCATCTCGGGCAGCGGAGCCGCTGCACCCGAGGGCGGTCGCGTCGACCTCAGCGGGCAGACGGTCACCGCGGGCGAGGACTTTGGCCAGACCCAGGATCTGGGTAACCCCCTGGCGGCCACGCTCTTCCTCTGGCTGAACGGTCTGCCGCTGCCACCGCAGGCCAAGGTCACGGTCTATGCGAGTCCGACCGGCGCGAACTGGTACCCGGTCTTCGCCTTCGAGTGGGACGCCACCCAGCCGGGGCAGCCGGGCGAGGTCGCAGAGATCCCGCCAGCTGCCATGTACAAGGCCACCAGCGATACCAGCTGGACGGGCACGGCCAGCGCACCAGCCGTCCAGATCGAAATCCAGGTGGCCTACGGAGGGACGCCGTGACCCTAAGAGGCACACCGTGACCGCCAGAGCCGTGCCGTTATCGCAGGAGGCACCATGATCATCAGCAAGAACGGCGTCATCGTCCAGGGCGGCGTCGGCGGCGCGGCGTCCTCTTGGTCAACGACCCTGGCCGCGTCGGCCACGCCAGTCGTCGTCGAGCACCCGCTGGGCATCCAGCCGTCTGCCGTCACCTTCGTGGACACCGCCGGGGTCCCGCACGAAGTCGACTGGGCGTGCGACACGACCTTCCCCTTCGCCGTCCACCTGGCGGCTGTCCTTGAGGCCGGCACGCTGGACATCCGCTGATCCCTTTCGGCCCCCCTCTTGAGCTGCAACCGCGGCGGCCGCTCAACATTCAGGTGCCACGGCGCCCCGCCGCGGCGGCCCAATCTTGGTCGTGAGCCGCGGAGAAGCGGTCCGGGCCCCTTCTCATCTTCTCCGTTCCCTTTGAAAGCCCCAGCTGCCGCAGTTGCGGCCTACCGCGCCCCTGGCGCAGGAGGATTTTCCCGTGGCAAGAACCTTCGACACCGACATCCTGGTGCTCTCTACCGCTCCCACTCAGGCCGGCCACGTGACCCGCAAGGACTACGTGGATGGCCAGATCGCCCTCATGCTGCCGCTGGCAGGCGGCACCTTGACCGGATCGCTCAACCTCGCCGCCGATCCCACCGCCGGTCTTCAGGCCGCGACCAAGCAGTACGTCGACAACGTCAGCCAGGGTCTCCAGGCCAAGAACTCCGTCCTGACCATCGCCGACGCCGCCCTGCCCGCCTACACCTTCGCCAACAACGTCCTCACCGCGACGGCCAACGGCGCACTGCCGGCACTCGGTGGCTACACCCCGGTAGCAGGCGATCGCATCCTGGTGGCCGCCGAATCCGGGGCGAATGCCGGCTACAACGGCGTCTACGTCGTGACGAACGCCGGCAGCGCCACCGCGGCCTGGGTGCTGACCCGGGCCGTGGACATGGACGACGACACCGAGGTCGTGGTCGGCGATCACTTCCTCATCGACCAGGGGACCCATATCGGCGAGATGTGGATGCTGTCTGCGAAGACGGGCACGCTCGACGCGGCAGGATCCGTCGTGACCTTCACCAAGATGCAGTTCGGCAACGCCTACAGCGCCGACGGCACGACCCTCCAGCTCACCGGCTACGAGTTCAGCGTCAAGCCGCAGGGCATCGGCCCGACTCAACTTGGCGCGATCGCGGTTGCCAACGGCGGTCTCTCGGGTGGCAATGGCGCCGCCCTGTCCGTCGTGACCGATGGCGCCTCCATCGATCTCAACGGCACCGGCCAGGTCGAGATCAAGAACGTCGCACCGAGCAAGATCGGCAGCCTCAAGACCGGCACCAACGTGGGCGTCATCACCGGCGGCACGCCCTACGACATCGTCCACAACGCGGGCTTCGAGAAGGGCTTCGTCCAGTTCTTCAACCCGACGACCCTCACGCCGATCGACCTTTTCTGGGCCTTCGTAGACCCGAACACGATCCAGGTGACCACGTTCTCGAACTACGCCGCGGGCGCCCTCGGTTACCTGTTCCTCGGCGCCGCGTAAGGCGTAAACCCTGCCACCAAGCCCCCGGGGCCGGAGCGATCTGGCACCGGGGGCTTCTCTTTGGAGCCTGGATCCCAAATGAAGGAGGAAAGAAGAAGATGTCGTCCACGAAGACCAGTGCCACCAAGGCGCCCGTATCGGCCGCCGCATCGTCGAAGGTCGCTGCGCCCGCCAGCTCGCAGCCCGAGCCGACCGGGCGCGATCTCGGAACAGCGGTTGCGCAGGCGCCGCCGCCATCCCCACCGTCATCGCCCTCGCCTGAGCAAGTCGCCCTTGAGCGTCACGCCGCTGCGCGCCAGCGGCTGGCCGATCACGTCGCCACCGCCCACCGCAACCTCGCCACTGACATCGGCGCGGCTCGGCAGCGGCTGGCCGACCTTCAGGCCAAAGCGTGGAAGCTGGGCCTCGAGCGCCGCCGCCTGATCGAACGGATCGCCGAGATCGACCTCGACCTGCGCGAGGCCGAGAAGGCCGAGAAGATCGAGGAAGGGGCGATCGAGGCGTACATGCGGGCGCAGGCCAGGGTGCAGCCGCCGCCGGATCTGGCATAGCAGCTACCCGCCCGCTTCAGGCCATCGCTCAAGGAGATAGCCGATGCCCATCGACTCGATACCGACCGATCCGATACTGCCGCCAACTGCCGATCCGATCGCCACCGATTCCGATCTCGACCACTCGTGGCGGGGGCGCGTCGAACGGCTTATCAGCGGGATCCCCCAGTTAACCCGCCTGGTGGCCGACATCCACCGCGAGCTGCTCGGCGAGATGGGCATCGACCGACCGGGCCTGCGCGGCGATGTCCGCGAACTCAAACGTGAGGTCGTCGCCCAGCGGGCCGAGATCGATCGCCACGACCGCGAGATCCAGGAGCTCAAGGTCGCGCCTGGCAACGAGGCTCGCCAAGAGATCCATCGGCGCCACGACCAGCGAAGCAACCTCGGCCTCTACGCTGCGGTAGCCGCCGTGAGCGGATCCGTGGCCGCTGGCTGGCAGCTCCTGACCGCGGCCTTCAAGGCCCTGTTGCACCACTGATGCCAGCGATGCGTCGCCCGTCTGATGAGGCCGGGATCCTGCTGCTGACGTTTCTCCTGGCAGCGTACAGCGTCTTTCTGGCCGGCGAATGCCTGGGTCTATGGCACCTGCTGCCGGGGCCGTGCGCCCAGGGGCCTCGAATTCAGAAGCCTTGAAGCAGGCGACGCGCCCAGGAGCGAGCTCGGGATGCGTCCGTCCCAGTCCACCTGCGATCGCCCGTGCCCCGTGCCAGCTCCTGGCACCGCCCGGATGACCGCCTCTTTTCACCGTGAGGAGAGCCCCCATGTTGAATCGACTTGCTCAGATCATCGAAGGCCCCGAGGGCCGCCTCGAGGCTTCCGAACTCGCGCCCCTGGTGGTCGTGCTGGCGATCGTCGTCGGCGGCCTCAGTTTGCACGGCCTCCGGCCAATCCCTGCGGGCTGGCTCGAGCTGCTCGTGCCGGTGCTCGGCTGGCACGGTGCCACCAAGGGCCTGAGCTTGCACGCGCAATCCCTCGCCGGCCGCTCCGGCGCGGCGATGAAGAAGGAGGAACAGGCGTGATCACTTGCAAGACCACCGAGGAGAAGTGCTGGGCCATCACGGCCAGCTTCGAGGGATGCGGCTACACCGGCCTGACCGGCAACTTCGACGGCCAGGGCTGGAGCTGGGGCCTCCTGTCATGGGCGATGGGCCAGGGCACGCTGCAGCCGCCCATCCTGGCCTGCCAGGAGGCCGGCCCCGAGACCTTCCGGCGCTGCTGCACAGTCGACGTGCCGAACCTCAGCCAGACCGACCTGTCCGAGCAGCTCCTGGCGGCCTGCCGCAAGCCCGCCGCCGATGCCGTCGCCTGGGCAGCAGAGCGGTGCGACGCCGACAAGCGCCCGCTCGAGCACTGGCGCACGGTCTTCGAGAACCTCGGCTCTGAGCCCGGATACCAGGCCGTCCAGCGGGCCCACGGTAAGAGCTACATGGACCTCGCTCGCGGCATCTTCGATGAGCTGGGCTTCAAGACCGAGCGTGGCCTCGCGCTGTGCTTCGACATCGCCGTTCAGGACGGTGGCATCAAGCCGGAGGCGCGGGCCCGTTTCGAGAGCGCCGAGCCGGCTGAGCCCGAAGAGGCTCGCCTGGTGGCCCTGGCCGATGCGGTGGCCGCCTGTGCACTGCCGACGTTCCGGGATGACGTTCGCAGCCGGAAGGTTTGCGTCGCCACCGGCCACGGCCACGTGCATGGCCGCGACTACGACATGGAGCGCGACTTCGGCCTGACGCTCGGGCCGGTGGTGGAGGGATAACGATGCTCGAGTTCATTGAGGCCAAGATCGGGCGGTGGGCGGTGTTGTCCGGCGCCGCCGTGGTGGTGGCCCTGCTCCTGGTCCTCCACTTCACCTGCCACCAGCGCCAGCCGGGCTCGCCCCGGAGGCCGGTCGCCGGTCTGCCTCTCGTGGCAGGCACGCCAGCGCCCATGGGCCCGACGCCCCCAGCGGCTTCCGCTCTCGCGCAAGCCGCCGCTGCCACCTCGACCCACGTTCACATCGTCATCCGCCACTGGCCGCAGCAGTGGGCGGCTCCGGGCCCGGGTGGGGGGAGACAGTTGCAGGCTGGCGGGCCGGCGCCGGACAACACCGGCTCCGGCTCGGTGGCCGCGACGATCGCCACCGAGCCGCCGCCGATCGAGATCGACGTGACGACCAGCTCGACCGCGAGCAGCACGGCGGCCGCCACGGCCTCGGCGCCGTCGCAGGTGGCCGGAGTCTCGCCTACGCAGCTACCTGTGCCGAGCCACGGTCGCATCGGCGTTCTCGCGGCCACCATCCCGGGAATCCTCTCGGTCGACGTCGAGGCCCTCCAGCTCCGCACGCCCTGGTGGCTCGTCGGCCAGCCGCTTGAGGTCGGTCTCGACGCTGAGGCGAACCTGGCTGAAGCGGGTGCCGGCATCAGCGTCGGCTCGAAGGCGTTCATCGAAGGCGGAGGCTACCTGGGCTACAGCCTCCGCCAGCGCGGCGTGTACGTTGGCGCCGGCCTGAGGTTCTGAAACCAGCTAAAGAACGCCTTGCTCTTTCGGCGTCAAGGGCAAAATACGCAAGCGCGTGCGGTTTGGATCGACTGTAAGCAGCGCTCCCTGTTCAAGCTCGGCGGCCATCTGGCGCAGGGCATCGACGACGGCCTTGCCGATCCGATCCGGGCTGACGTCATCAGCTCGAATCTGCACCACGCTCGGTTTATCGCCATGGGTGGCGGCCAAGATGGCACTGAAATCCAGGTCGTGCGTGAGCACCACGTAGCCGTGGAACCGGGCGAAGGACATGATTTCCGCATCCGGGGCATTGACCGATCCGACTGTCGACCAGTGCGCCGCCTCAATGCCGGCGTTGGCAAGCGTCGCGACCCAGCGCGGCGACAGATTCATATCGACCAGCAGTCTCATGCGCTGGCCAACACGACCTCGCGTTCTTCAGCCAGCCATGCCGCATAGCGCAGCGCTTGCATGATGTCTTCCCGTTCGAGATACGGATAGTCAGCCAGGATGTCTTCGATGCTGTGACCGGCGCTGACCTGGCTGACGATCATGCCGACCGTCACGCGCATGCCTCGTATGCACGCTTTACCTCCCATGACAGCGGGCTCCTGGGTAATGCGATCGAGGTGAATCATTGGTCCCTCCCTGTAGTCGTCACTTTCGATTATACCCGGCTTCGCTGGCCGCTCCTGCTGATCGTCCTTCGGCAGTACGCGAGATGTTGCGGCGGTGCCAGAACGACGAAACGGGTGCTTCATTCCCCTCGAACCAGTCCAGGAATCGACGACCACATCGGTCCCGTCCCGATCACAGCCGGACCCTGCCGTACCGATCCATGGGCGCGTCCGCGTGCTCGATGGCGGCACTGTGCCAGGCGTTCTGGTCCGAGACATCCAGATCCTTCAACAGCAGACGCCCTGGTGGCTCGTCGGCCAGCCGCTTGAGGTAGGTGTAGACCGTGTGCTATATGGGAACGGTAAGCGGCCCGCGGTTCCCGGTGGTTGTGTTTCCCACCGCCGAGATCTCGGTGCGTGAGTTTTTCTCCACCAAATCACATGAAATGGCGTCGTCAGAGTGTCTCGGCGATCCGTCCTTGGGTCTCGCGACCCCGGAAACCAGGAGCGTGTTGGCCATTGGACATCTCATGAAGGCAAGACGGCTGAGACGATCTGGGACGAGAATCGGCGGTTCCTTGCCCCGCCCTGCGTTCATGCACCGGCAACACCTGCCGGTGTCAAAGGTGCAGCCAATTCAGAAGCCGACGGAAGGAGGATGGCTGAGCCGGCAATGTCGCCTGGATATCCCCACTCAAACGGCTGATGGTTTGCAGGCCGGACACGAGGGAATCGACGTCCCTGTGGGTCAGCGTCTCCTTGGCGACTGCGACGATTCGACCGGCCGATGGATCGTTGTGGGCCACATCCAGCGAGGCCTCCTGCTCGACGGCGGCAAGTTCGGCTCGCATGTCTGCGGTTGCCGCTTGTTGATTCAGACCCACGTCGACGATCTGGCTTCCGCCCCATGTGTAGGAATCCGTGTACGTGACCTCGAGATAGGGATTGCCAGGGTCGTTCGCATAGGTACTGCAAGCATTGTCGTTGACTTCACCGACCATTCCCGCGAGCCCGCCCGCTTGCTTCCGGAAACGTCCCAGCTGGGCGCGATAAGCGCTCGTCTCGGCAACGGACGTGCTCGGCATGGTGCTCTTCATGAACCTCTCCTCATCATGGAACCGGGTGCCTTGCGCATCAGCGAAGCGTCGGTGCGAGCCGCGCGCCTCGCATCGGCGTAAGGCTCGCCACTCCTCCGTGGCACGGCTACAGATCCACTATCGAAAGAGGGCGATCTCTTCCATTTATCGAAAGGTTAAATCCTGCGCGAGAGTCAGTGGGTGCTTACGACGATCCGACGGATTTCTGGCAACGTTTCTTCCAGCAGGGCCCGACCGACGTGTACTGGATTTTGCAGGACGTCAATTCGCGGATCCAGTAGATCAACCAACAATCCGCCAGCGTCCACGCCGCCTGCGTCAGTCAGGCGCCGGTCCCCTACAACATCACGAACGAACTCGAGAAGGCTTACAAGATCCGGATTCCCGAGGATCGCCTGCCCGACTACCGCACGGTCTCCTGTATCGTGATGATCGTCGATGAACCCGTGGCGGCCCAGGGGGCGATGGCCAAGCTCACGTTCCCGAACACGCTTGAAGTCTACGACTACGGCGAACTGGACGATCGGACCCAGTACCTCACCATGGAGCTGGTGCCTGGGCGCGAGTTGACCGCTTTCATCGCCGAAGGGCCCATGCCGCCTATCGCCTTCTACCCCCTTATCCTCCAGCTGCTCCGTGCCCTCGGATTCATCCACTCCCGCCACTACGTGCACCGGGACATCAAGGCCGAGAACATCCGGATCCGCGACGACGGGGCGCTCAAGCTCATGGCCTTCGGGCTGATGGAGCGGCTTGGCTTACCGTCGACCGGAAAGATCACCGGCACACCGAGCTACCTGCCCCCCCGAAGTCGCTACCGGCGGCATCATCGACGCCAACTCCGATCTTTACTCGGTGGGCTGCCTCGCCTTCTAGATGCTGACCGGGCACTTGCCGTTCACCGGCAGCCCCATCGAGGTCATCCGCGCCCACATCAAGACACCCCCGCCGTCGATCCGGGATGATCCTCCCGAGCTGTCCGAGCGCCTCGGAGGCCATCGAAGACTTCTGCGGCGGTGGAGGACCAGGCCTCGGACCGTGCGCACCGCATCGGCCAGCAACGACCGGTGACGATCTACCGCCTGGTCGTTCGCGACAGCGTCGAGGAGCGCATCGTCGCCCTGCATGCGCGCAAGCGCGATCCCGCCGATGCCGTGCTGGAAGGCGCTGACGCAGACGGCGCCTTGAGCGAGAACGACCTGCTGGCTCTTATCGGGGGGTAGGAAGCCGCCACGCTCCTCTGGCTCGGGTCAGGTGCCAGATGTCCGATTCGGGGCGCTGTTCGGCGGCAGGTAGAACACCCTGGCCTGGAGTTGCCGGCTGCTTCCGGAGCCATGGGTAACAAATCTTAATTGGGGGGGGCGCGTACCCTTGCCGGGTACATAAAACTCGGATGCCAGGCTGATTGGCAGCCCGGAAAAGAGGGAGCGTCCACTCCTTGGGGGAGGCGCGAACCACTTGAGCACAGGGGCCCGGAAGAACGGCGGTCCTGGACCAGCCGGAGCAGAGCCTCCGGGGGCGAGGGGACGGGCGCTGAATCCGGACGCGTGGGCCTGTGCGGCGGGGGCCCGAGTCGTGGCTACCGGCTCTCGGGCCGGATGTTGGCCAGGCGCATCTGGAGGGTTGCTTCGCGTGTCGATCTTCAACTCGGGATCCGGGATGAATCCCCTGCCATGGTTGCAAGAGATGACCCTGCGCGCCCTCCAGGCTGCCGTCAATCTGGTCGACGTCGCCAACGAGCCGGACGCCACCGACTGGTACGCGAGGACCCTGCGGCAGAGCGCCATGGCCGTCGTGGGCCGCCTGGCGCCCGTGGTGGCCTTGCTCTATCGGGCCGGGTTCGAGAGCGCGCCGAACTGGACGCTGCCGACGTAGGCCATTGGGGCCTCCTGCGACGTAGTAGTCGCACCTTCAGAGCAGATCGGCGGAGCTGCGATCACCTCCCTTCTGGCAGTGGATCGACGAGAAGGTTTCCCGTCTTGAATGTCGAAAGGGCGAAGTGAGCCAGGCCCCGCGCCGACGACAAATGGCGCAGCAGGGAACGATACGCCAACCATACGTAGGAAGTACGAGTAGATTGCGGTCTGGCTGTCTGTTAGATTCCTACTGAACTCGAGGGGGATGGACCAAATGAGGAACGACTTCGTCGCAGTCAGCCTGGCCCTTGTCGCAGTACCGTCGATCCTTTGGCCCGCCCCAGCGAGCGCCCTCTCCATCAGCACGGTCGGCATAAATCTGTACAGCGGGAACGGGGGAGGCGCCCCGAACCTTGTCAACTCAGACGCCGACGCAAACAATGCCGGCTCCAAGGCATCGAGCTACGGTTGGAACTGGGCGTTCGCGAACAACGACAGCAACGCCTGGGGCGGCATCTACGCAAACTCCGGTTACGGCGGGGTCAACACCCAGGACATGCATTACTACTCGGGCCATGGGAACGATCTCGGGCCCTTTCTTGGCGACGGAGCGTCCTACAGCGACTGCCCGAACGGCGGCCCGTGCCTGACGACGGTGCCCCCCAACTACAACTGGTCTCTCGATCGCCTGAAATGGATCGCGGCCAACGCCTGCGAATGGCTCTACGACGGCATTACGACGAACTCCCCGCCGAACTGGAGTGCGCTCAGCCCTTGGTACCACGTCTTCAATCCCAGCGATGGTAATCCCAACGGGAGCCTTCACGCGGTTCTCGCAGCGCGGTCGGAGACGTGGGATGTGACCGGAATGGGCTCTGGGTATATGGACGCTACTCTCGGGTGGCAGGGCGAGTCTGCTGGTCAAGGATGGTTCGACACCATGTGGTGGCAGATGTACTTCTACCCCCACTCGCCCGGCGTTGAGCCAGCAGTTCTCGACGCGTACCAGAGCTCCACTGGCGCGGACTGGTTCAATGAAAGCCTCAAGTCACCTTGGCCGGATCCGGATTGCTGCGGTAGCGTCGAATACAACTATCATTGGGACTGGATCGGTACCCCGAGCTTCTAGCGGAGACACCAGGAATGCAAAGATACTGGACCCTAGGCATGGTAATGCTCCTGGTGGGCTGCCAGCGCGGCCTTCCCACCCAAGGAGGCGCCGAGGTTCGCATTCCGGGCGGGAGTGAGCACTTCGCGGTGCAGAACATTCCCAATACTTTGCCCGTCTACTCGATCCCCCCGAGCACCCGCGATGCAGGCACGGTAGCAGCCGACGCCAGCGTGTTTGGCGTGCGAGGCGATGTGCAGGAAGGCCAGCGATTCTCGTCTGTGCATCTCGGGACGTCATGGTTCTTGGCTGAAAGAAAAACAGGCGCCGAGTTTTACCAAGACCGGGATGGGCTGTGGGGCGGCATGGCAAGCCAGACCGGTCCTGGTCCGGATGGCGCTCCTCTGGGCCCCATCGCGGCGGCCCCCGATCTTGCCGCGTCGCGGCGGATGGCCGATGCCTTCCTATCCGCCCACGCCCCTACAGGGCTGGGCTCGGCTGTGTTTTACCGGGAAAATGAGATGGGCGAGAGCGTGAGCAACGCCTTGCAGCCCGGAATGTCCGAGTCGAAGATCACCTGCCGAGAGTTCCAGTACAAGCGTTCCATCGACGGCTTGGTGCTCCACGGCCCAGCCTCCCAGATTTCTGTCTTCGTCGGGCCTGCTGGGAAGATCGTGGGATATTTTAGCGACTGGCCAACCCTCATCGCGGGGGGGGCGGTCGAACTGCAGGGGAGTTCGGCCGCACTCGGTGGCATGAAGGCCAGGATCGACCATCTCAACAGCCTTCTTGTTCCGGGAAAGCGGATCCTCTCCTTCCGGGTGGACAAGGTCGCCTTGGGCTACGTCGGGTACCTTAACCCCGACGGCAGTCGTGATGTGATCCCGACCTACGCCGTGCTGGGGCAGGCGGACCATGAGAACGGGCCGAGGACGGAGGTCATCTACTTGACGGCCGCACCTGCTGCCCCGATAAGGGATCCAGAGCCCCCATCCCCAGCCGATCCGGTCCAGCCTCCTCCTCCCCCACTCGCGAGGTAGGGGCATGAGGCTCTGGGGCGGGGCTGGTGCTTCCCCCGTGACCCTGGCGAGAAGGCGCTGGCGGGGCGGGGGGCTGGTGTCGGCTATCCCCGCGCTCGCCCTGCTCGCTGCTTGCAGCATCGTACCAGCGCCCCCGAAGGGAGGCTCTGGCGGTGTAGACGCTCTTGCCGCCTTCACGGGCGCCCATCCGATGGCGCCCGCGATTCCACCGACTGCAACCGAGGTCTCGGTCTCCCCTGACGGCCAGAACGTGGCCTTTGTGTTCCCCGACCTGGATCCAAATGGCCGTCCGTTGAGCTACCACTTGTTGGCGGGGCCAGTCGGGGGGGAGGCAAGGGAACTCCTGGACACGAGCGCCGAACTCCGAGGTATCACTTGGCAAGCTTCTGGCCATGAGCTACTCGTCAACGAGCGGGCGCTGGCGGGTTCTTCGCAAGGTGCGCAGGGCAGCGAAGCCAGTTCAGCGGACCTGTGGCAGGCGGTCATGGTAGACGTCGCCAGCGCGCGTGCGAACAACGTGGGCGTTCCGTTTCTTGGGGGAGGAGCCGAGGTCTCGCCGGACGGGGAGCTGATTGGCGTGCCGGCACGTGATCCCAAGACCGAGGCGGTGGATCTAGAGGTCGTGGACGTCGCCGATGGGAGCTCTTCAGTGGTCCTTCCGAGGGATCTTCTCTCGGTCCGAGAGTTCGGCTGGGTGCCTGGTCCCTCTCAAAGCCTATGGGCGCTAGGAGAGCGGCCAAGCGGAGGTCTCGCCGCAGCGACCGCCGATCCCAGCGGCACTCCATCTGTTCTTGGCGGGCTGGCGAGGGAGCCTGACGCCATATTTTGGAACGCGACACCAAGCGTTTTGAGGACGCTCTGGATCGGTGGATCGCCGAAACTTGTGGACTTTTCAACAGGGGGTTCCGCTGGAGCAACAACCTCCCTTCCAGTGAGCTTGCCGGCGCCGTTCCGCCAGCCCTTGATCGTATCCCCTGACGGACTCAGCGCGGTCGTCGAGCTTTTCAGGTACCAGGTGGGAGGTGATCCCGACCGGACCGTCGTTGTCGACATTATGGATGGGAAGCAGATCACCTTCCCGCCCTGCCGGCCCTGGGCCTGGATTGGCAACTCTGGCTTTATTTGCTCCTCCGGGACTAGTTTCTATCGGCTGGACCTTTAGCGCTCGTGGCTCCAGGCCACCCGATCGGCGTGTAGGACATTCCGGGGGCGAGAAACCTGTTCCGTCGCCTCGGGCGCAGTTGTGGTGGCCCACTATCCCCGGCCGTGAAGGCGCCGATCGGGCTGGGCCGGATCCGCTTGTCCCGTCGAGTGAGGCCGGAGCGGCATTTCCCGGGCGCGCAAGCGAGGGTGCCCGTCAGAACGCCAAGGGGAGGGGCGGTTGCCGGGGTGGGATCCGACCCGGCTGCGTAGGCGGTCTCGGCGCCAGGCCCAAGTCGGAGAGGGCGCGAGTGCCGACGACCTGGCCGAGCTCGGCGAATTCGAGTCGCTTATTCGGCCCCTGCGGCCAGAGGTCGCCTCGCCCGAGGCTCTGGCGGTCAACGGCCGGAGTCTTGCCGAGCTAGCGGGCCAGCCCCATCCAGCTGAGGTCCTCGGCAGGTTCGTCGATTTCGCCTGCGCGCCCGGCGGGCCAGTCGTCGTGGTGGGCCATAATGTGGGATTCGACCTCGAGTTCCTGCGGCGTGAGGAGGCGACCTACGGCCTGGCCCTGCCGCGCCACGACGGCGCGATAGACACCTGCGCCCTGGCCAGGGTTCACTTGGAGGCCCGCGGGGTGATCGCGAATTCCAAGCTGGCGACGGTGGCGGCCCACTACGGGATCGAATTCCAGGCCCACGACGCGCTCGGCGACGTGCGGGCGACAGCCCGGATCCTCGAGAGGTTCAAGGGCGAGGCACCGGTCCTCGTCGATCGGGCGATCGAGGGAAATCTGCTCAGCGGCCTTCTTGCCGATGCCGAGGCTGCGCAGCCAGGGAGCCCCTTCGTCGCCTCCGTGTCAGGTCAGTACAGCCGGAAGGGCTGGCTCTCGAGCAAGCAGATCTCGGCCCTGGTAAAGATTGCGGCGGAGGGGTCGGCAGGCGATCGCCGTGGCGTCGTCGCCCTACGCTCGTAAGGAAAGCAGCTTCTCATGAGATACCGCCGTCGTGCCTACCCGTACGCTCGCCGGGGAATCGGCCGGACGCACCTGTTCGGCGACGTCTTCTTCGGCCTCGCAGGTGGATTCGGCTACGGCCTCTTGCGGGACATCTTCAGAATGCGGCATTGGCGCCCGGCGGCGTACCGACAGATGGCGAGACCGAGGGTGCGGCATTAGCTGGCTCCCAGGGGTCGTTCAGATCGCCTTCGCATGCAGCCCGACCTGGCTGCAGCGCGCAGGCCTGACACATGGTCACGCCTGGGACGGCGGCTCGGCCACAGCGCTCGCAGCGGGTGGCGTTGAGCAGGGCGAGGACGTTCGCTGCGTGCATCAGAAACTCCCTTCCACATTGCAACCCTGCGGGCGTCCCAAACCCGGCCATCAGCCCGCCTGCGTTCCGAACTCGGTTTCGCCATCCCGAACAAGGAATTCAGCCCGCGCCCGGCGGTCGCCGAGCACGATCGCCGCTTGCCTGCCGCTGTCGTGCTGCTCGACCTCCAGCAGCACATGGGCGAACTCCTCGGGATGGTTGGTCATCTCGATCGTCCCGTAACCAGATTCGAAGGCCGAAAGATCGATCGTCGTCCCGTCGTCCGAGGCGGCCAGGCGCAGGTGTGCCCTGGTGACCGGAGCCCTGCCGGACGGGTGCTGGGAGGGGCTCAGCGCCAGGCATGCGCGCTCGTTGCCGTTGCGATCGAAGAGCCGAACCGCGGGCTCGCCTTGGTCGTCGAGTTCGAGGACTATCCGCGGGGTGCCGGCCGCATCCGGAATCACCAGCCGCGCGGCGCGGATCTCCTGCAAGGACACGTCCACGGGCGATGGGTCCGCAGCTGGTGTGTCCACAATCCACGTCTCCTTTCAGCGGTAAGCCCGCAAGGGCTCTGGCAGAGAGGATCTGCGACCTTCTCGGCCCGTCCGCTCTGCCCAGGGGGACCGAGGATACGAGCCATCGCTCCAACCTGTCAACGATGAATCGACGATAGCTCAAGTTCCAGGGAGCGCTCTATTTTCTCGGCGGCCATTCGTGGCCCACCTGCACCCCCCACCTGCTCTATACCTGAGGCGGGACCCCGAACCGAAGGCTGGGGCCCCACTGTGCGCGCCGTTCGCGCTGGCGCTGGCGTGAGACTCACGCCTCGGTTGCCAGCAGAGCGGCGACATCGGCCTCACCGATGCTAGCGAGGTACGAGCGCAGCGATCGCCGGAACAAATCCATGCGGTTGCGGAGGCCGAGCCGGCGCCACGCCTCATCGAGCTTGTCGACCAGGTCGGCTTCCATCCGGAGTGGCAGGACCATGACGGCATCGCCTGCCTTCTGGTGACGCGGGCGCGGGCCCACCGGAATCCGGCCCTTCTGTGCCTCGCGCAGCCTGTAGAGCAGATAATTGCGGCTGGTACTGGTCGTTGCGCGGCCGCTCACTTCCCGATAGCGAACCTGGAGGGCGGGAACGTCGAGCTTCGAGAGGTTGGTGTCGTCGGCGATCTCGCCAGCGCTCTCGATTGCCGGCCCTGCGGCCGGCTCGGCGGCACCGGTCTTGGCGGAGTCATCAGGCGCATCTTCCAGTGCGCCGTTCGGTTCGGCCTCCGAGACGACCTGGGTGGCGGGCGTGGCGGCCATGGTCGCGTTTGGCGTCGCGGTTTCGATGGCCTGTGCCTCGGGCTCGCTGTCAGGCCCGGCGGCTATCATACCGCCTGGCTCGGTTTCGATCGCCTGTGACCCTGGCTCGGTGGAGGTGCCCATATCCGCGGGCACGGCCGCCTCGAGTATCGAGCGCACGAGGTACGTCCGATTAGGGCAGCGAGTCGGCTTCCCCGTTACTTCGGCGAACAATGCCTGGAGCTCGGAGATTTTCATCGTGCCGAGCCTGTCGATCTCGTCGCCAGGCGTGGTCTCCAGAACGTGCGACTCCTGGACCGTGGTCTCCGTCTTGCGGGTCTTCGTCTTGCGGGTCTTCGTCATCATCTTCTCCTTCGCGTGTCGCCCGGATTGGCTCCGGGCGCGATAGCCTGGGTGCGTGACGATGACATTGAGCCGTCGATGGCGCGAGACATCCAGATGCTTCTCGCTGCGTCGTCGATAAGATGCTGCTATGCATCTGGCGAGCGGCACCGAACGTTCGATCAGATCGCGGCTCTCTGCCGGGACGAGCCCGACGACGCTATCGGTTACCCTTGACGCTCGGCAGGAGCATCAGGCACTCTGGAAACTACGTTCTGCCGCTTTCTGCGGGAGCCCCGATGCCAACGCCTGCGATCCTCCACGTGGACATGGACGCCTTCTTCGCGTCTGTCGCCCAGCTTGACCATCCGGAGCTTGCGGGCAAGCCGGTGATCGTCGGCGGGCACTCGACGCAGCGCGGGGTAGTCGCCAGCGCGAGCTACGAGGCTCGAGCTCATGGCGTGCACTCCGCCATGCCGATCGCCCAGGCGATCGCCCTTTGTCCGCACGCGATCTGCGTGCCAGTCGCCATGGGGCGGTACCGGCAGGTCAACCGCCAGGTCCGGCAAATCTGGGATCGTTTCGCGCCAGTGGTTGAGCCGGCGGGTTTGGATGAGGCGTATCTCGACATCACGGGCACCGAAGCGCTGCTTGGTCCGCCGAAGAAAGTGGAAAGCGATCTGCGCGCAGCCATCTTGGCCGAAACCAATCTGAGCGCCTCGGTGGGTGGCGGCACCTCCAAGCTCGTGGCCAAGATGGCATCCAGGGCCTGCAAGCCCGCTGGCGTCCTCTGGATCGAGCCCGGCACGGAGCGGCAGTGGCTGCAGGGGCATGACGTTGCGCTGATGCCCGGAATCGGGCCAGTGACCCAGAAGCGCCTGCGCGCCATGGGTGTCAATACGATCGGCGACCTGGCGGGATTCCCCACCGACATCCTGGCCTCGCGTTTTGGAGTGCACGGCGTTGAGTTACAGGCGGCTGCTTGCGGTCGAGACACCAGGGCAGTCACGCCTGCCGGTCTCGCCAAGAGCATCAGCGCCGAGGAGACCTTCGACGCTGATAGCTCCGACCGGGATTTCCTTCACCGCCGCATGCTCGATCTGAGCTGTGAAGTCGGCTACCGGCTGCGTCAGGCGGGTCTCGTGGCCGCGACGATCACGGCCAAGGTTCGGCTAGGACGTGGATTCGAGACGATCGAGCGCAGCGTCACCCTGCCGGCCGCGACCCAGGACGACGACACGATCTGCCGGGCGGCCTGGGATCGCGTGATATCAGCCTGGGATCGCTCCGACGCCGTTCGTCTGCTGGGGGTCCGGGCGTCCAACCTGAGGCCCTCCCTCCAGCTCTCACTCTTCGATCCCGCTGGTGGGCCAGCAGGCCAAGAATCCCGGCCAGTTGATGGCATACCTCGGTCATTGCCAGCCGGTCTGAACGAGGTGCTGGACGCGGTGCGAGAGCGGTTCGGTTATGAGGCCATCACGCGGGGGGCCCTGCTCAAAGAGCCAAGGCGTCAGTCGATCTCGGGGGACTGACCCGCCTTGGCCCAGATCCTCTCGCTCGATCTCGACGACACTACCGCGCTCATGGGCCCAGGGCTGCCAGACAGAATTCCGCGACTGCTGGGTCGCCGCGTCTCGCCCTGCATTACCTGGAACCCTGGACCAGCGTCATGATCGGCCCGCTGCTGACCGTTAGAGGCGGGTCAGGCTCGCTTGCCATGCCTTCACCGATTCACCTTCGCCCGCCATGGGGCCTCTCGTCTCCGGGTTGATGGAGAACTGCACCGGCACGATCTCGTCCACGGCCCAGCCATCGGCGAAGGCCTCGCGGATCTCGTCCTGACGGATCCGCCTTGGGCCCCAGGTCCCAGGCTGTTCGTCGCTGAACACGAGCATGAAGTACTTCCCGCCGGGAACCAGAACCGCAGCGAGGCTGGTTACGTAGCGCCGGCGATCGGCATCGTCGAACACGTGGAACACGCCGGAGTCCACCACGGTGTCGAAGGTTCGCCCCAGCGCGCCCAGGTCGAGGGCGTCGGCGACCTCGAAGGAGACGGCGATCCCCCGGTCCTTCGCTTTCTGGCGCGCCCGGTCGATGGCCGTCTTGGCGAGATCGACCCCGGTCACCTCGAACCCGCAGCTGGCCAGGAAGAGCGCGTTCTCGCCCGTGCCGCATCCGACATCCAGAACCCGGCCCTGGACCTTGCCTGCGTTGGCCAAAGCCTCGATGGCATCCTGCGCTCGGCCGACGTCCCACGGCGGCACGGATTGCTGGTAGGCGGCCTCGAAGCGGTCGGGAGAGCGGAGATCGGCCGTGGTCTCGGAAAGCTGACGCGTCTCGTCCATGCGTCCGTTATACCTCAGAGATTTAGCATGACTCCCGAGCAGGCCCTCGGCTACGCTGTACGGCGCCGAGCGGCGTCTTGGGGGGGATTGACGATGAAACGCAAGCTCTTCGTGATCGATGGCGACGTCGCGATCGAGGTGACGCCAGAAGGGGCCGAACGATGGCCGGACTCGGTGCTCATCACGGCTGACACCGCCGACGCAGCCGTCCGAGCGGCACGGGAGCTTGGTGACGACCGGCCGGCCCGCTTGCCGCCATGATGGGCGCATTCTCTCGCTCCCCCTCGCATCGCAAGGCCGCTGCTTTCGCTGCCTTCCTTTGACTGCTATCCTGGTCCGAGATTAGACGTGTAATCCCGAGGACCAAAATGAAGACTCCCAGGAAAGCCAATCTCGCCGGCGCCGTCGTGGAGCCAAAGGCACCGGCTCCCGCCACCGACGTGGGGACCCGGTCGCGACAGCCTTCCGACGCGGAACTCAAGAACCTCATTGCCGCATCGACGGAGCTCCCATCCTTGGCAGAGATGGAGGAGCAGCAGGCGCGCCAGCTGGATGCCGCGATCAACGATAACCTCCAGGATCTGGGCAGGACGGTCGCGAGCGCGTACCTCAGGATTGGCGCCCAGCTTAATACCATGAGGGATGGCCAAGGCTACATTTTCCTCGGGTTCGGCACCTGGGGTGAATACGTCGCCTCCAAGGCCACCTACGGGAAGACCTACGTCTCATGTCTACTTCGACTGGGCCAGCTCGATCCCAGACAGCTACATGCCTTCATTGACGAGGGAATCTCGGGCTCCTTGTTGATCGAGTATGCCAAGGCGACGGCCAAGGTCGAGAAGATCCCCGAACTCATCGAGGCTACCTGGACCGAGGTAAAGGCCCTTCCCGTGCGTCAGGCCGCCCAGCGACTCAAGACCCACGTCGAGGAGCACCGCGAGGAGTTCAAGCGTAAGACTTCCGCACGGATGGGAAGACCGGCCGCCACGGTGGAACAGAAGGTAAAGAAGTTCCTGGCCGCTCTTTCGGAAGAAGAGCGAGCCAGAGCCATCAAGCTGGTGCCTCGCGTGGCCAAGGACCTCGGCACCACCGCCCTCCGGCCGCGATCCTGACGGTCTGCGATCCATTGGCGGCCGGCATCGTCAAAGCCGCCCTCGGGCTCTGCCGGAATTACAGAATCACAATTGAACTAAGCCGCTTGCGCGGCGAATGCATGTCAGCCTCATAGCACGGCGGCTCCCTGGCTGATAGGCTTCTTGGCCGCAAGCAAGGCTTTTGATGTTCCGCATTGCAGGGTACTTTGCTCTCCGAACCCAAGTGCAGGCGCAGTGCGCCGCATAGCGAGGCAAGGAGGACATCGATGCGTCGTCAGCTCGACCGTATGGACCAGGATCTCCTGATCAAGGGCTATAGCCTAAGCACGCGAAAGGTCTATATGGCCTGCGTCAAGGCCTTTGCCGATCACTATCCTGACACGCCGCCTGGCAAGCTGACTTTGGAGGACATCCGCAGGTATCAGCTCCACCTCACCAGGGCGCGTGGCGTCTCCTGGTGCTACTTCAACCAGGCCGTCGCAGCCCTTCGCTTCTTCTGCGGTGTGACCTTGAACAAGGACTGGGACATCCAGCGCATCCGTTACCAGAAGCGTGAGCACCGCCTGCCCGAGATCCTGAGCCAGGAGGAGGTATCGGCCATCCTTGCCGCGACCAGTAGCCTGCGGGACCGCGCCATTCTCATGGCTCTTTACGGCGGCGGACTCCGCCTGGGCGAGGTTCGCTTTTTACGCATCGGCGACATCGACAGCAAGCGCATGGTCATCCGCGTGGTTCAGGGCAAAGGAAGCAAGGACCGCTATGTCCGGCTCCCTGACGCCCTCCTGCTGGAGCTCCGGGCCTACTGGAGGGTCCACCGCCCGGGTGGTCCATTGCTGTTTCCGGGCGAGGACCATTCCGGCGCGCTGTCCGGCTCAACCATCCAACATATCGTGAAGAACGCTGCACGCAGGGCCGGCATCACCAAGCGAACCACTCCTCATTCGTTGCGCCACGCCTATGCCACGCACCATCTTGAGCAGGGCACGAACCTCAGGGAGATTCAACTCCTCCTGGGCCACAGGAGCCTGAACTCGACCGCCGTCTACACCCACGTGGCGAGAAGCGCCGTGGCCGCGTCATCCAGTCCCCTGGATGGCTTGGCCATTCAGAAAGGGCAGGTGCCCAAGCACCAATGATCCTGTGCGGCGAACAGGAGGCCAAAGCCCCCCAGGCGCCGCGCAAGCCCGAGCTGGCTGACGTCTTTCGGGAGCACCTCAACCAGCTTGGTCCCCTGACGATCGACCAGACACGTGCAGTCCGAGCAATCATAGATTGCAGAACCTCCGCACTGGGCGGCCATGTCAGCGCTTGCGACACCTGCGGACACCAGGATATCTCCTACAACTCCTGCCGCAATCGGCACTGCCCCAAGTGCGGCGCGCTTGCCCAGGCCCGCTGGGTTGAGCGGCAAGAGCGCTCCGTGCTGCCGGTCGACTATCATCACGTTGTCTTTACGGTGCCGGATCTGCTGAATCCGCTCTTCCTCGCAAATCCAGGTAAGGCCTACCGTCTGCTGTTCACCGCAGTCAGCGAAACCCTGCTTGAGGTGGCAGCCAATCCGCGCCACCTCGGTGCCCAGACCGGGTTCACCGCCGTTCTTCATACCTGGACCCAGACCCTGCTGTTTCATCCGCACATCCACTGCATCGTGCCAGGCGGCGGCCTGGCCCCGAACGGCCGGTGGCGCAATTGCCCCCAGGACTTCTTCCTCCCGGTCCTTATCCTTTCCGAGGTCTTTCGAGGCAAACTCCTGCACCTTCTGCGATGCGCCTTCGGTGACGACCTGAACGCACGCGAGATCCTGCGGCAGGCCGCGCACAAACGCTGGGTCGTCTACTGCAAGAAACCCGTCGCCGGCGCGCAGCAAGTTCTGAATTATCTCGGTCGCTACACCCACCGCAGCGCGATTTCGAACGGGCGCATCCTCGATTTCAGCGGCGACGAGGTTACCTTCTCCTATCGCGATCGTGCTGATGGCAATGCCAAAAAGACCATGACCCTGGCGGCCCCGGAATTCCTACGACGGATCCTGCTCCACGTCTTGCCCAAGGGCTTTATACGGATCCGCCACTACGGCTTTCTCGCCAACCCCAATCGCGCTTCTGCCATCGCCACCTGCCGCAGCCAGCTTAGCTGCTCGCCGCCTCCTGCAGCCACCGAGCCAGAACGGTGGGAAGAGCTCTTCTTGCGGCTCACCGGCAAAGATCTCACTCTCTGCCCCATTTGCAGGCAAGGGCGACTGGCGGTCGTCGCAGATCTGCCGGCCATCCGATCCGTTCTCCGCCTGCCAGGAAGGGCCACCTCGCCGTGAATCCGGATCTCGGCACCGATCCTCTGATGCCAGTTCGTCGACGATCACTCAAACTCAACCAGTGGCCGTCCGCCGCTCAACGGCTCCAAAGCTGTCTGCCAGTAGTTGTCGGTCGAATTCCTCGCCGGAACGCCAGCCGCCAGACCCGGGTTCGTCGCCCCCAGAAGCTCCGCTCCATCGATTCTCTGCTCCCTGTACGGGCGGTCTGCGCTCCAACACTTGCCGGCCATACCGGGCGTACGAGCCCATCGTTCTCCAAAGGCCGGCTAACGGCAACTTAGTTCAACAGCCGGTTTACGACCTCGCGCTCGCATGCCATTCAGCGGGGCCTCCGCTAGATCGTGGCGCGAGCCCGCAAACCGCCCTATTTATTATGCGCCAGGTCATCGCCGACGCGAAGGCGCGCGGCTTTGAGGTGGTTGCCGTCCAGCCAACCGGGTACGATAAGTCGTTCCACGCGCACCGGTTTCGGCTGGGAGGAAGAATGGCAGTTCGTTCGTCGCAGGGCGTCAGCATTCAAGGCAAGCAGTTTGAATTGCAGAAGATCTTCTGAGACTGATCGATAGAAGAGGGCGATCACTCCCGGTCTCGCGATTCCAGGACATCGAGCGAGTCGATCCCCTTGGCGGGCCTCTGGCGGCGCGGATCGCCGCATAGGTACGTCATCCGGTTGTCATC
>JAJXWQ010000140.1 GCA_021781555.1 bacterium | reverse complement strand
TGCTCCAGGTGCTTGGCCTCTCGCAGAGCGACATCGTCGACGCGTCGGGCCGGATGCGGTCTCTGGTGGACATCATCCGCAAGGTCATCGAGAAGACCAAGGGCATGACGATGACCCAGCGCGCGGGCGTCTTCAAGCAGCTCTTCGGGCTCGAGAACGCGACGCAGGCGCTGGCGATCGCGGGCAAGCTCGGGACCGCGTTCGACCGCATCGAGAACAAGACCCACAACGCGACCGGCACCCTCGAGCGGATGTACGGCATCATGAACCGGGGCCTGATCCCCGCCTGGCAACGCATGATGGCGAACCTCGAGGTCGTGGCCGACGAACTCGTCGAGGCGCTGGCCCCCGCGCTCGAAGCGGTCATGGGCGCGGTCAGCGGCCTGGCCGGAGGGATCAGCCGGGTGACCGAGTTCTTTCAGCGGAACCAGGCGGCTGCCACCGCGCTCCATGTCGTCTTCGAGGGCCTCAAAATCGCGCTCATTGCCCTGGCCCCGGGCGCGCTGGTCGTGGGCCTCACCGCGCTGGCAGCCTTCATCTGGGCCGCGGTCATCCCGGCAGTCGTGGCCTGGGCGACCTCGACCTGGGCGGCGCTGGTCCCCTGGATCGCCCTTACATGGCCGATCTTCGCGGTTGGCGCCGCCATCGCGGCCCTGATCCTCATCGTGCAGGACCTTTGGGTCGGCTTCCACGGCGGCAAGTCGGTGATCTTCGAGATCTTCCACTGGCTCGGCGGCCTGGCGGGGAAGATCGGCGCCGTCTGGAATGCGACGGGCAAGGTGCTCGGCGGATTCCTCAACGGGATCCGGATGGCCTTCTCGGTCTGGGTATCCGGCGTGCTGCGGGACATCGAGAGCCTACCGCAGAAGGCGATCGCACTGATCCGCCAGATTCCCGGCATCGGCCTGCTGGTCCCGGCCTTCGCCGCCGGCGGGGCGCTGGCCGGCGTCACGCCCGGCAGCAGCACGACCAGCACCAGCCACCAGACCCTCAACCTCCACGCGCCGGTCACCGTCACGGTCGGCGCGGGCGCGCATCCCTTCCAGGTTGGTCACGCCGTGGCCGGCGCGATGCACGACACCGTCCGCAAGCACCTGGCGCAAACCGCCCGCACGATGCCGCGGCAGGTGCGATAGGAGATGCCCGAAGGCGTCGCGAGGACCCGGCACGCGAGGTAGTCCATGCCCGAGAGCGCTGCGATGACCCCGGTACCGGTGGTCATCACCTTTCCGCCGATGCCGCCGCGTGTTGCGACGACGCTCACCATCGATGCGACGATCGGCGAAGGCCACAAGCGCGAGGCCGAGGTCACCAGCCACCCGGTCGAAGTGGGCTCGGACGTTACCGACAACATCCGTCCCAAACCACGGTCTCTCTCGCTGTCGGGAATCATCAGCACGGCGCCGACGACCTGGCCCGGCCGGTCCACGATCCTCGGCCCGGACGATCTGGGAACGGGGCAGCTTTCGTCAGGAAGCGGTCCCGACGTTGGCCGGGCGCTGTCGGCCTACCGTCTGCTGGAAGATGCCTTTGCCGGCGGCTACCTGCTCACGGTGCAGACCGGGCTCGACCGGTACCAGAACCTGGCCATCAAGAGCGTCGAGTTCCCCAAGGATCCGGGGACGGGCCGCGACCTGCACTTCAAGCTCGAACTCGAGGAAGTCCTGTTCGCCGTCTCGCAGACGACCCAGGTCCCGGACTCGGCGATCGCTAGCAAGAAGGTCGCCCAGCAGGCCGCGCCACGCAAGGCCAGGGGCATGCAGCCGACCCGGAAGCCCACCACTGCCGAATCCGCCCGCAAGCAGGCAGTGGCCAAGGCCTCTGGAGCCAAGACCGCAGCCAAGAAGGCCGCCGTGGCGCCATCCTCGTGGCTCGCCCACCTCCTGTAGCCGGGAGCCGAAGCAATGGCCGACTTCGTCATCCCGGTCGATTCGTCGAGCACGAACTACACCCTCGACGTGGCACTCTCGGGAAGCGTCTACCGGTTCGGCCTCTACTGGAACACCCGGGGCCAGTTCTGGTCGCTCGACATCTTTGACCAGGCCGATACTCCCCTCGCGACGGGCCTCAAGCTGGTCGCTGACTGGGAGCTCATTGGCGGCCTCGGGATGGCTTCGTTGCCGGCAGGACTCCTGTACGTCGTTGATGTGAGCGGCCAAGGTCTCGACCCCGGCATCGATGATTTGGGCACCCGAGTGCAGTTGATCTACGACGATGGCAATTAAAGTGGCGTGGTTCGGCACGGCCAGCCTAGCCAGGGCAAGCTCCGGCGGGCCGGGGCAGGGCGCGGCCTGGCTTGGCTTGGCAGGGTCCGGCTCGGCATCGCAGGGGGCGGTGGCCAGTTCGGTCACCGCCGTTTCCTTTAAAACCGATGGCCAACCCTGAACTCTTCGGCCGAGTCTACCAGCTCGCGGTTGGGCCCGTGGGCGGCGAGGGACGCCAGTGGTCGAATCAGGGCGGCCCAGGCCTGCGCGTTCGGTTCAAGGTCTCGAAGTCTGGCGACTCGACGCCCAACAAGGCCGAGATCGCCGTCTACAACCTCTCGGCCGACTCGCGCCACTTCCTCGACTCCTACGACCCCAAGACCTGGGCGGTCCGGCTTTCCGCGGGCTACGAGGCTTCCGGGTTGCAGCTGCTCTTCTCCGGCTCGCTCGAACTGGCCAGCAACGAGAAGGCCGGCCACCGAGCCAGCCATCCCCAGGGCCCGGACTGGATGACCAAGGTGGAAGGCCGGGACGGCGTCCACGCGTACCGGGCGATCGTCCTGGCGGAGTCCTTCGGGCCCAACACGTCCGAGGAGGCGGTCATCAAGCACGTCGCCAAGCAGATGGGAGTGACGATCGGGACGATCAAGGGCCTCTCGAAGGGCAAGTACAACCATGGGCGCGCCCTTTCTGGGGCGGCACGGTACGAGCTCGACGCCCTGTGCAAGTCGCGCGGCCTGCGGTGGTCCATCCAGGACGAAGTCTTGCAGATCCTTCCGATCGGGCAAGGTCTGGACCTGACCGCCTTCGTGATCGGCCCGGCCACCGGTCTGGTGGGCTCCCCCGAGCGCACGGAGACCGGCGTCAAGTTCACCTCGCTCCTACAAGGCGGAATCAATCCCGGCAGGCTGATCCAGCTCGAAAGCGCCTACCTCAAGGGCGTGTACATCGCCGAGAACGTGGACCACACCGGCGATACCCACGACTACCCCTGGTACACGACCGTCGACGCGATCCATTTGTCGTGAGCCTCTTGCAAGCCCGCTCTCGCGAAGCAGGCTTGAGTGTAGGAGCGGCCGGGGATCGCCAGGGCTCCGGCTGGCTAAAAGGATAGGTCGGTTCGGAGCCCGAGCGCTTTGCCCGCTTGCCTTAAGGTTCCCGCCGACGGGTTCCGGAGATAACGTCAACTAGTGTCCCGATCCGGAGAAAGCTTGGGGATTCGGCGAGCAACCGTGAATCCAGGCAAGGAGCCGGTTTGCGTCGTGTACTTGAAGTGGAACGGGTACATGAGCAAAACGGCGACGCAGCCTGGGTTTGCGGGGGCCGGCGAAGGCACAAGAGTCTTCCGGATCGGGACACTAGACCATTTGGGCCGACGCCGAATCACGCCGGCTACTTCAATGAGATCGCCAAACCCTGGTAGTTCTCGTCCGCACCTACGAGGAACTCGTCCCCGCCTCCGACCGTGAGATCAGCACTCTTGGACGTATAGTGCCCCTGCAGGGTGGCTTGATAAGAAAAGGCCCCGCTCGTCCCCACCGACGCGGTCGCAATCATGACCCCCTGTGACTGCCAAGACTTGGTCGGGTCGAGAGGCGGTAGAATCCAGATCTCGATGGGGGAGGTCAGGGACGTGATCCCCGAGATCTGGAACTGGTCGCCGACCTTGGATGGGGCCTTGATTACTACCGCAGAAAGCGCGGGTGGCCCGCAAGGCGTCGGGGTGGGCCCTGAGATAGGGTAACCAGGGGGGGGGCCACAGTTCGGGCTGACCGTAGCCAGGCCAGCCCGATTCTGGATAAAGAGCCCGCACCCTGCGATGAGGGCTGCGGTCGGGGCCACGAGGAATCCGGCGCGGGAAGGTTTGAGCGACATATGCATCGCACCTTACCTAAGGTTGACCGCTAGCACCGCCCCATTCACAGGAGCGGCCATGACAGTGAGCTGCCGGAAGTGTTCCACGATGTCGGGCCCGCCGGCCTTCCCTGGAAAGTGAGCCACGAAGTCTCCGCTTGCCGACGTGGCGAGGACCGGATCGGAGGAGTCGTAGGGGCCTCCGCCCAATATACCCTCGCTTTGAAGCGCCCCGACCGTCGTCATCGCGGGAGCTGTTGAACTCACGTTAGTTCCCTGGAATCTCGCTATTTGAGCCGTCAGCGCCGTGGCAGCGCTTTCTCGGGCTACCACAGGAATGTCCTGGACCCCCCTGGGCAGCGTCCAGCGTTCCTGGACCTTCGCAAGCTGGGGCGCTGGCCCGGCGGCCGGGGCTAAGTTCGTACTCGAGGCGGTCCCGCGAACCAATCCTGCACAGGCAGCGACGAGGACCGTAACTCCGACAGCCAAGGCGATATGGATGCTTATCTTCATCTGGCGAATCCTCCTATGGGCAGCTCGACGTTTGGATCGTCATCGTTCCGCCGTTATTGACCGAACCTTGAATGGAGCCGAACGTTGGCGAGCTTCCGGTGTCGATACCGGCCATGCCCGTGAACCAGTGCCAGGCATTGCTGGTGTCTTCCCACTGGACGCCGCTGAATGTGTCGCTCCAGGAGTTCGGGCAGCCGTCGGCCTCGGCCATGGCCGCGTATTCCTGGATCGAGGATGTGTTCGCCCCGTTCGAGAACGACGTGCCTAGGTTATGGACACCGCCGCTATCATGCCAGTTCCAGTTCACCTGCTCCGTGCCTGATGAGCTGTAGAGGACATTCATGGCAACTGCATAGCCCGGCGTATACCGGTAAGGGGAGCAGCTCCCCAAGACGCAGTACTGCATGTAGTACCAACTACAGCCCGAGCCGGGCCCGCAAGTCAGGTACTGGAGGTCGTAGCCGGGCGCGGTCCAGTTGCTGCCCGCGTCGAAGAACGTGTTGTAGACGCCGTAAAACGGGCTCCAGCTCCAGACAATCCGGGCGCCCACCGCGGCGTAGCTCCCGAGGGAGGTTGAGGGTCCGTAGGAATCCACCGAGATACCCTGCGACCCTCCTGGGTCAAAGGCCCAGTCGCGGCTCGTACCGTCCGCCATTGCGGGGAGGGCAACGCCCAGTAGGATGGCCAAGCCCAGGCCAAGAGCTGACTTCAATGCCATCGTTCTTCCCCTCTCACGAACGGCTCAGGTGAGCAACAGGCAGTAGTGCAACCGAAACAATCTAGCACAACGGCTGCTTGTATTCGAATTTTTCTTCATTAAAGACTATTTGGATCGCATCCCCGGAAGTCCAACCGATCAAGACCACGTGTCGTCCAGCTAGCGGTGAGTGAGCCTTCGATGCCCCTTCCTCCCAACCGTGAGCCCGAGATCGCCGAGTCCCTGGAGGCGATCTTCGGTGCGACGCTGAACGAGCTGCATACGGCGCTGCCTGCCCGGGTCGAGCGGTACGACTCCGCGAACCAGCGCGCTGACGTCAAGCCCGTCTTCCTCCGTGTCTTCCTGGACGAGGACGGCAACGAGCAGACCTACGAGTACCCGATCATCACCGACGTGCCTGTCCACTTCCCTCGGGGCGGAGGGGCCTTCATCCACCTGCCGATCGCTGCCGGCGACCTGGTGCTCCTGGTCTGCGCACAGCGCAGCCTCGACCGGTACCTCGAGACCGACGGCAAGCAGGTCATCGACACGCAGGACGCCCGCCGGCACCACTTCTCGGATGCCGTGGCCTTCGCGGGGCTTTCGACCTC
>JAJXWQ010000139.1 GCA_021781555.1 bacterium | reverse complement strand
GGCGATCCTCTCTGGCTGCGCTCGGGCGGTGACTCGAGGGAACGAGGGCTCCGCCCCCGCTCAGCTCGAACCGGGCGGACTCTCCCTTCCGAGGCGTTCCCGGGCGATCGCGATGGCCGCCGGCGACGAGTCGATCCCGATCCAGCGTCGACCGAGTCGCTCCGCCGCGACCAGGGTCGTGCCGCTCCCGCAAAATGGGTCCAGTACGACATCTTCAAGGTGGCTACTCGAGCTGATGATGCGTTCGAGCAGTGCCACGGGCTTTTGCGTCGGATAGCCGGTCCGCTCCGCTCCGCGCGCCCCCACGGGTCGGATGTCCGCCCAGACGTCCTGGAGGGGCACTCCGGGCATCTCGTCGAGGTAGCGCTTGAAGCACGGAACCGCACCGGGGCGGGACTGCACGATCCGTCCGCTCTTCGCCAGAGCGGCCATCTGCTCCGCCGAGAAGCGCCACGGGCGCGTCACGCCGAGGAGCTCATACTGCGGATTGCCGTTCGCGATGCCTCCGGGACCCGTGAGGTCGCCCAGTCGATAGCGCCGGCCCGTTCCGGGCTCGACGTGACGGTAGTAGCGCTCGAGGTAAGCTGCGTCGTACGGCGTGTACTGCGGGTTCCACGTCCACCCGGAGCCCTTGGTGTACAAGAGAATGGTGTCGTGAACTCGCCCCGGGAGCTGGTGGCCCTGCCTGCCGTCGCTGTGCGCACTGTTGCGTCGCCAGACGATCTCCGCTCGGAAACCGCCAGGCCCGAACGTGGCGTCGAGCAGCACGCGCAGGTAGGGCCCGGAACGCGGATCGCAGTGCAAGTACATGCTGCCGGTATCCTTCAGAACCCGTCGGATCGCGGCCAGACGCGGTGCCAGGGCGACGAGGTAGGCGAGCTGCGGTCCTCGCCCCAGCACGATGGCCAGCGCCGACACGGTCTCCTGGATCCGATCCGCCTTTGCCGCGTCCTGGGTGAGTCTGGCCAGCGATCGCTCGGCTGCGGCATCCCACCGCCAGCGGTCCGAGAAGGCTGCCTCCCGCGATCCGGCCTGCGTGTACAGGGCTCCCGAATTGAACGGAGGATCCAGGTACACCAGGTCGATACGAGACTCTGGCATCCCTTCCAGGATGGCGAGGTTGTCGCCCAGCAGAAGCTCGCCGTTCACAGGGCCCATGATACTTCCCTTGACACCCCGGCCTGCCTCTATCAGAATATGCCGGCGGGCAGCGGCCCGCCAATCCAATTCCAGGTCTCGAGGAGCCGGTGCCAGCGCACATCGCAAGGCGACCAGCCCTCGGATGCGGGGGGGTTCCCGAGCGGTCAAAGGGACCTGACTGTAAATCAGGCGGCTCAGCCTTCGAAGGTTCGAATCCTTCCCCCCCCACCAGGCCCACGTAGCTCAGTCGGTAGAGCGTATCCTTGGTAAGGATAAGGTCACCGGTTCAATCCCGGTCGTGGGCTCCACAAATCAGGTTGTCCGAGCGCCAGAGGGCCGCGGCTGAAGATGCGGCGCGGCCGTCACAAGAGGAGAGCAAGCGAACACAATGGCCAGGCAGAAGTTCGAGCGGACCAAGCCGCACGTCAATATCGGCACGATCGGCCACGTCGATCACGGCAAGACGACGTTGACCGCGGCCATCACCATGGCGCTCGCCGCGATCGGCAAGGCGCAGCCCAAGAGGTACGAGGAGATCGACGCGGCTCCCGAGGAGAAGGCCCGCGGCATCACCATCAATACCGCCCACGTGGAGTACGAGACGGACACCCGCCACTACGCCCACGTCGACTGCCCTGGCCACGCCGACTACGTCAAGAACATGATCACCGGCGCGGCGCAGATGGACGGTGCGATCCTGGTGGTGTCCGCCGCTGACGGGCCGATGCCGCAGACCCGCGAGCACATCCTCCTGGCTCGTCAGGTCGGCGTGCCCTACATCGTGGTCTTCCTCAACAAGGCCGACATGGTCGACGATCCAGAGCTGCTCGAGCTCGTCGAGATGGAGGTCCGCGACCTCCTGACCGAGTACGACTTCCCTGGCGATCAGATTCCGATCGTGTCGGGTTCGGCCCTCAAGGCCCTGGAGGCGATGCAGGCCAATCCCAAGACGGCGCGTGGCGAGAATGCCGACGTCGACAAGCTCTACGACCTGATGGAAAAGGTCGATAGCTACGTACCGGAGCCGCAGCGCGAGATCGACAAGCCGTTCTTGATGCCGGTCGAGGACGTGTTCTCGATCACCGGGCGCGGCACGGTGGCCACGGGCCGTATCGAGCGTGGCAAGGTCCGGGTCCAGGACGAGATCGAGATCATCGGCTTCAAGGATACCCGCAAGGCCATCGTCACGGGCGTCGAGATGTTCCGCAAGACCCTGGACGAGGGCTTTGCTGGCGACAACGTCGGCATCTTGCTCCGTGGCGTGGACAAGGAGGAGATCGAGCGCGGTCAGGTTCTGGCCAAGCCCGGCTCGATCAAGCCGCACACCAAGTTCAAGGCCGAGGTCTACGTCCTCAAGAAGGAAGAGGGCGGGCGGCACACGCCGTTCTTCCCCGGCTACAAGCCGCAGTTCTACGTCCGCACCACGGACGTGACGGGTTCGATCGCTCTTCCGCAGGGCGTCGAGATGGTGATGCCGGGCGACAACATCCAGATGGAGATCGAGCTGATCCAGCCTGTCGCCATCGAGCAGGGAATGCGTTTCGCCATTCGCGAGGGCGGCCGCACCGTGGGTTCCGGGGTTGTCGCGGGCGTGGTAGAATAGCAATCCTCTTTTCGCCTGGAGGGCTAGAGGGACCCGGCGCCGCTCTCAACGCCGCGCAGGGTCCCGATTCACCCCGGGCGCAGGGACGGAGAACATAGAGAAATCCGATGCAGGACAAGATTCGAATTCGATTGAAGGCTTACGATCATCGGCTGATCGATCAGTCGACCGAGAAGATCGTGGAGACGGCCCGGCGCACGGGGGCCGAGGTGGTGGGTCCCATCCCTCTCCCCACGCGCAAGACCATCTACTGCGTGCTCCGGAGTCCCCACGTGGACAAGAAGAGCCGCGAGCACTTCGAGACCCGTACCCACAAGCGCCTGATCGACATCGTGTCGCCCCAGCCCAAGACCGTCGACGCTTTGCAGCGTCTCGATCTGCCCGCCGGGGTCGAGATCGAGGTCAAGCTGTAGTTCCTTTAGGCGGTTCGTCCCAGGGCGAGCCGCCGTTCCCTGGGGTTCCCCAGAAGCGCCAGCTGGGAGCCATTACACAAAGAGCCAGGTTCAGAGCGCAAACGTCCCCACCGTGGTGGGGGTGAACCACCGCTGATAGCTTTACAGAGTCGCCCTTCGGGACGCCATTTGAAACGCTAGAGGCATCCGTCATTCCCCGTGAAGGGGTCGAAGTCTCCCTTTCCAAGGAGATTCGCGGTCCGCCCGGGTTCTTCGGAAACGCAGCGTTGTTCTTTTTTCGATCCCGCGTTTCCGCGCCGTTGTCAGCCATGACGCGGCACCGGTGACCGCCGCACCCCCGAACACAGACAGGAGAGCATCTATGGCCCTCGGCATCCTAGGCCAGAAGCTGGGCATGACCCAGATCTTCGACGATAAGGACCATGCCGTGCCCGTGACCGTCGTGGCAGTCGGCAGTAACGTCGTCACCCAAGTCAAGACCCGCGAGAAGGATGGCTACACCGCCGTCCAGATCGGCTACGGAGAGGTCAAGCCCAAGGCCCTGACCAAGGGCGAGCAGGGGCACCTCAAGCCCGCCGGCAAGCTTTTGCGCCACCTGCGCGAGTTCCGCCTGGAGGACGTCGGCGCTTATTCCGTCGGTCAGGAGATCAAGGCCGATCTCTTCAGCGTCGGCCAGGTCGTCGATGTCGTCGGCAAGAGCATCGGCAAGGGCTTCCAAGGCATGCAGCATCGCTGGAACGCGGGTCGCGGGCCGATGGCGCACGGTTCCAAGTTCCACCGCCATCCGGGCTCCATTGGCGCCGGCACCACGCCGTCGCGGGTATACAAGGGCGCCAAGATGCCCGGCAAGATGGGCGACGAGCGGGTTACCGTCAAGAAGTTGACCGTCGTGCGCGTGGACGCCGAGCGCAATCTCCTGCTCATCAAGGGGGCCATCCCCGGGGCGGAGGGCGGACTGGTCGTCGTGCGGCCGACGCGGTTGGTCGGGTCATCCGAGACGCGGTTGCGCAGCGATGCGTCCGCGCAGAGCGGCTCGAAGAGGTAGACACCATGGCAAATCAAGCAGCTCTCTACAACGCCAAGGGTGACAAGGTCCGAGATATCGACCTGCCCGAGGCGATCTTCGGGATCGTTCCCAATGTTCACGAGATGCATCGCCACCTCGTGCGGCAACTCGCCAACTGGCGGGCCGGAACCCACAGCACCCTGACCCGCTCGGAAGTCAGCGGCGGCGGCAAGAAGCCGTGGCGGCAGAAGGGGACCGGGCGGGCTCGCCAGGGTTCCAGCCGCAGCCCGTTGTGGCGGCATGGCGGCGTGATCTTTGGCCCCAAGCCCCGTAGCTACGAGACCCAGTTGCCCCGCAAGATCCGCCGACTGGCGCTGCGTAGCGCCCTCGCATCGCGCAAGGATTCCATGGTTGCGATCGAGAACTGGGCGATCGAGACCCCCAGGACCAAGTCCGTGGTCAGCTTGCTGGACAAGATGGGTGCCAAGGGCAAGGTCGTGCTGCTCGTTCGCGAGCATGACGACAACCTGGAGCTTTCGGCCCGCAACCTGCCGGCGGTCAAGGTCATCCTGTCCCACAACCTCAACGTCAAGGATCTCCTCGAGGCCGACAAGATCGTGGCCACGCAGGAAGCCCTTGATCACATCGCGGAGGTGTTCGCGCAATGAACGATCTCTATTCCGTAATCAAGCGCCCGCTCATCACCGAGAAGAACTCGGTCCTCGGGGAGCAGAACACCTACTGCTTCGAGGTCGTCCGGAACGCGAACAAGATCGAGATCCGCCAGGCCGTCGAGGCCCTGTTCGAGGGGGTCAAGGTCAAGAGCGTCAACACCACTGCCGTCAAGGGTCAGGAGCGGCGCGTCTCCAAGCGTTCTGCGCGGATGGGACGTTCAGCGGACACCAAGAAGGCTTTCGTCACCCTCAAGGAGGGGACGATCGACTTCTATGGCGGCGCCCAGGGCTAGAGGGACACAGATATGGGACTCAAGAAACTCAACCCGACGACCCCGGGCGTACGTGGCATGAGCCTCTCCTCCTTCGAGGAGATCACCGCCACCAAGCCCGAGAAGTCGTTGCTTACCAAGCTCCAGCCAAAGGCTGGACGCAACAACCAGGGCAAGATCACCTCCCGCTTTCGCGGCGGTGGCCACAAGCGCGCGTATCGCGTGATCGACTTCAAGCGCAACAAGGACAACGTTCCGGCCAAGGTCGCCACCATCGAGTACGACCCCAACCGCAACGCCCGGATCGCGCTCTTGTACTACGTCGATGGCGAGAAGCGCTACATCGTGGCGCCGCTGGGCCTCGAGGTCGGCCAGACCGTTGTCTCGGGCGATAGCGTCGATCCTCGCGTGGGCAACGCGATGCCGCTCAAGAACATCCCGCTCGGCACCTTGGTGCACAACATCGAGATGCACCGGGGGCGCGGTGGCCAGATCGCACGGGCGGCCGGCTCCGGTTGCCAGATCATGGCCAAGGACGGTCATTACGTCACCGTCAAGGTGCCGTCCGGCGAGATGCGGATGATTCACGAGGAGTGCCGGGCCACGATCGGTCAGGTCGGTAACCTCGATGCCAAGAACATTTCCATCGGCAAGGCCGGCCGTACCCGCTGGCTGGGCCGGCGCCCGCATAACCGGGGTGTCGTCATGAACGCCGTCGATCATCCGCACGGCGGTGGAGAGGGCAAGAGCCCCATCGGCGGCAAGCCCCAGACCCCGTGGGGCAAGCCC